>NZ_JBDJAW010000018.1 GCF_039649665.1 Microbispora sp. ZYX-F-249
GAGGAACCGCCGCGCGTAGTCGGCCCGCTCATCGCGGTCCTCGCCGTCGGGGTCGAGTATCGCCCGCAGGTAGCGGCCGGCCTTGGTCACCTCCGCCGCACCCGCCTTGGCGGCCAGTTCCAGCAGGATCGACTCGGCCAGCGCGGCCTGCTCATCCGACAACCCGGAGATCGCCGTGCAGATGGCCTCTGCCACCCCCGCCGCCAACGCACCCGTAGCGAACTTCTCCCGCACGAGGGGCAGGCGGGCCAACTCGATGCCCAGGGTCAGCAGCCGGCTTGCTCCCGCCACCGTCATCCCGCCCGAGGTGCGCAGCCAGCTACGGGTGGAGGCATGACCGTGCCGCCTGGCCTGCCCCGCCCGATGCACTCGACCCACCCGATCCGCCAACGCCGCAGTGATGCGATCCCGGGCGAACATCAACTCCTCGGCCTCGGCCAGGCAGATATCCACATCGTCGGGGACCGGCGCCAGCGCCAGCGCCTGCGCCGATTCCCGTAACGAGGCCACCAGCACCCACGACGACCGGCCCTTGCCCCGACCGGCACGGGCCTCGGAATAACCGGCACCAGAGCCAGCAGCATTACCCGCACCGTCCGCGCTGTCGGCATGACCACCGGTGCCTCCGTCGCCGGGCACGCGCGTGCTGCCGGAAAGGGATGCCCGACCAGAAATATTCGGACGCCGAGAGCGCCTATGGACAGTGCCCAGCGTGTCCATCGCGCCCCCTCGCAGTCGAATTCGAATTCCTGTGCTAATTCTTCCCTGACCTGCCGCCTTAATCAACCGCCGCCGGCACAATGATTGGAGCCACAGATATATGCCGCGCGCATAAAGGATGAATTGTGGCTATTCGGCGTGTGGGAGGCGGTGGCGCATCATCACCGACGCCCTCGGCCTGCTGCTGGTCGTGCGCGTGATGGCTGCCTCGGTTCACGACCGCGACGGAGCCGAGACCACCTTGGCCGGCCAGCCACCGCCGCCTGACCCGCGACGACGAACGCCACCCCGCCGCCCGACGGCCTCCCGCCCGGCGGCCAGCACCGAGCCGAGCAGCTCGCGGGGGTCCTGCTCCGCCCGCCCGCCCGGCAGGTATGCGGGGCGGACGGGCGCCTCGGCCGGCGCGCGGACCGCGCCGTCGCCGTCCACCACGACCGCCTTGGTGCCCGAGGTGCCCTGATCGATCGCCAGCACGGCCGGAGCGGAGGGACGGGGCAGGGATCGTCTCCTGGCTGGAGCCGGGGGAATCGCGACGGCCGGCCTATGGGTTGATCACCTCGGCGCCCGCCCTGACCAGGGCGGACGCGAGCTCTGGAGGGGGCTCCGCGTCGGTGATGAGACCGGCCAGGCCGTCCAGGGCGCACACCCGGTAGGCGGCGACCCTGCCGTGCTTGGAGCTGTCGGCGAGCACGTACGTCCGGGCGGTGCCGGCGAGGATCACCCGCTTGGTCGCGACCTCGTCCAGGAAGTAGTCGGTGAGCCCGGCCTCGGCGTCCACGCCGCCCGAGCCGAGGAACGCCACATCCGCGCGCAGGTCCTGGAAGAACCCGAGCGTGTGGGCGTTGGAGACGGCGAGGTCGCCCTGCCGGACGCGCCCGCCCGACACCAGCACCTCCACCCCGGGACGGCCCGCCAGCTCGGCCGCCACCAGCAGCGAACAGGTGGCGACCACCCCCCGGAAGGACGGGGGGAGGGCCCTGGCGACGTGGACGGCCGTGGTGCCCACGTCGATGACCACGGTCCGGCCCGGCCGCAGGAGCCGCGCCGCGAGCTCGCCGATCACGGCCTTCGCCTCGGACCGGCTCGTCGAGCGTTCCAGGTAGGACAGCTCCTCGCCGGTGCCGGACGGCGCCGCGGTCGCCCCGCCGTGGACGCGGACGAGCAGCGCGCGGCGCTCCAGGATCGCCAGGTCGCGCCGGACGGTCTCGTGGGAGACGCCGAGCAGCGCGGCCAGGTCCTCGGTGCGCACGGTGCCCTTGCGCCCGAGGGCTTCGATGATCCGCTGATGCCGCTGTGCCGGGAGCACGAGACCCCGCCTTCGACTGACCGAATGTGACTGTCCTAGCCCGAGAGTGTGGATCGTTGCCCGGAAACCCGTCAAGGTCCGGGCCCCGAACCGGGCGTGGACGACGACGTCGCAGCTCCGGGAGGGTGCGCCCGCCGGTGAAACGCCCGTCCCGCATGCTGGACACACGCGGATCCGTCCCTGGTCATCCGTAGACTGGGACGGTGATTTCCCGTATCGACCTGCGCGGGTCCCTTCCTGCCGACCTGCGCGACGTGCTGCCCCGCGCCGAACTCGACGTCGAGGCCGCCCTGGAGAAGGTGCGGCCCATCTGTGAGGACGTACGCCATCGCGGCGCGGCAGCCGTACGGGAGCTGACCGCGAGGTTCGACGGCGTCGAGATCGAGTCGGCCCGGGTGCCCGCCGAGGCCCTCGCGCGCGCCCTCGAGGAGCTGGACCCGGTCGTGCGCGCGGCGCTGGAGGAGTCGATCCGCCGCGCCCGCCTGGTCCACCGCGACCAGCGGCGCACCGACACCACCACGCAGGTCGTGCCGGGCGGCACGGTCACCGAGCGCTGGGTGCCGGTCGACCGCGTGGGGCTTTACGTCCCCGGAGGCCGCGCCGTCTACCCCTCCAGCGTGGTCATGAACGTGGTTCCCGCGCAGGAGGCGGGCGTGCCCTCGCTGGCCGTCACCTCGCCCGCGCAGAAGGAGTTCGGCGGCCTGCCGCACCCCACGATCCTCGCCGCCTGCGCGCTGCTCGGCGTCGAGGAGGTGTACGCCGTGGGCGGCGCCCAGGCCGTGGCGATGTTCGCCTACGGCACCGAGGAGTGCCGCCCCGCCACGATGGTGACCGGTCCCGGCAACATCTGGGTGGCCGCGGCCAAGCGCCTGCTCAAGGGCCGCATCGGGATCGACTCGGAGGCGGGCCCGACCGAGATCGCGATCCTCGCGGACGAGACCGCCGACCCTAAGCACGTCGCCGCCGACCTGATCAGCCAGGCCGAGCACGACGTGATCGCGGCGGCCGTGCTGGTCACCACCAGCCCCGAGCTGGCCGACGCGGTGGAGAAGGAACTGCCCGGCCAGGTGGCCGCCACGCGGCACTCCGCGCGCATCACCGAGGCGCTCGCCGGCCGCCAGTCCGGCATCGTGCTCGTCTCGGACGTCGAGGACGGCCTGAAGGTCGTCGACGCCTACGCCGCCGAGCACCTGGAGATCCAGACGTCCGACGCGCACGCGGTCGCCGCCCGCGTGCGCAACGCCGGCGCGATCTTCATCGGCCCGTACGCGCCGGTGTCGCTCGGCGACTACATGGCGGGCTCCAACCACGTGCTGCCGACCGGCGGCTGCGCCTGCCACTCCTCGGGGCTGTCGGTGCAGACGTTCCTGCGCGGCATCCACGTGGTGGACTACAGCCGCGAGGCGCTCGCCGGGGCCGCGGCGCACGTGTGCGCGCTCGCCGACGCCGAGGACCTGCCCGCCCACGGCGCCGCGATCCGCGCCCGCTTCGACTGGGAAGTGCCCGCATGACGACCCTCGACGACCTGCCGATCCGCGACGACCTGCGGGGCAAGCAGCCGTACGGCGCGCCGCAGCTCGACGTGCCGGTCCAGCTCAACACCAACGAGAACCCCTACCCGCCCTCGGCGGCGCTGATCGACGACCTCGCCCGTGCCGTACGGCAGGGCGCGGCGACGCTCAACCGCTACCCCGACAGGGACGCCGTCGAGCTGCGCAAGGACCTCGCCGACTACCTCGGCCACGGGCTGACGGCCCGCCAGATGTGGGCGGCCAACGGCTCCAACGAGGTCATCCAGCAGATCCTCCAGGCGTTCGGCGGCCCCGGGCGCTCGGCGATCGGGTTCGAGCCGTCGTACTCGATGCACCCGATCATCGCGGGCGGCACGAACACCCGGTGGATCGAGGGCCTGCGCGAGGAGGACTTCGCGATCGACACCGGCGCCGCCGTGCGGGCGATCGAGGAGCACCGGCCCGACGTGGTGTTCCTGACCTCGCCGAACAACCCGACCGGCACGGCCCTGCCGCTCGAGGTGATCGAGCGGGTCCTCGCCGCCGCGCCCGGCATGGTCGTGGTCGACGAGGCGTACGCCGAGTTCGCCCGCACCGGCACGCCGTCGGCGCTGACCCTGCTGCCGGGCAACCCCCGGCTGATCGTCACGCGGACCATGTCCAAGGCGTTCGCGATGGCCGGGACCCGGCTCGGCTATCTCGCCGCCGACCCGGCCGTGGTCGACGCCCTGCTGCTGGTCCGCCTGCCCTACCACCTGTCCACGCTGACCCAGGCGGCGGCGCGGGTGGCGCTGGCGCACCGCGAGGAGCTGCTCGGCACCGTGGACGCGCTGCGCGCCGAGCGGGACGCCACCGTGGAGTGGCTGCGGGAGCGCGGCCTCACGGTCGCCGACTCCGACGCGAACTTCGTGCTGTTCGGTACGTTCGCTGATCGGCGGTCCGTGTGGGAGGGACTGCTCGATCGCGGGGTGCTGATCCGGGAGACCGGCCCCGCGGGCTGGCTGCGCGTGTCGATCGGCACGCCGGAAGAGATGGCGGCGTTCCGCGCCGCGCTGGAAGGGGTCCTCGCATGACCGAGCTCAACGAGCGCCGCGGCCGCGTCGAGCGCACGACGAAGGAGACGTCGGTGCTGGTCGAGGTGGGCCTCGACGGCACCGGGATCGTCGACGTGGCGACCGGCGTCGGCTTCTACGACCACATGCTCGCCCAGCTCGGCAAGCACGGGCTGTTCGACCTGACCGTGAAGACCGAGGGCGACCTGCACATCGACGCCCACCACACGATCGAGGACACCTCGATCGCGCTCGGCGCGGCGTTCCGCGAGGCCCTGGGCGACAAGTCGGGCATCCGGCGCTTCGGCAGCGCCTCCTGCCCGCTGGACGAGGCGCTCGCGCAGGTCACGGTCGACCTGTCCGGCCGGCCCTACCTCATCCACAGCGAGCCCGAGGGCATGGCCCCGATGATCGGGCCCGACTACGACACCACCATGACCCGGCACATCCTGGAGTCGTTCGTCGCGCAGGCGGCGGTCTGCCTCCACGTGCACGTGCCGTACGGGCGCAACGCGCACCACATCGTGGAGGCGCAGTTCAAGGCGCTCGCGCGGGCGCTGCGCGAGGCGTCGGAGCGGGACCCGCGGGCGACCGGAGTGCCCAGCACCAAGGGCGTTCTCTGATGACCTTCGCGTCCGGAGGCATGATCTTCATCGGCCTCTTCCTGATCGGCGGGGTCATCTCGGGCATACGGCAGGGCCTCAAGCTGCTGGCGGCGCTCGCCGGCGTCGGCGCGGCCCTGGCGATCACCGCGGGGGTGATGTGGTGGCAGTGAGCAAGCGCGTGGTCGTGCTCGACTACGGCTCGGGCAACCTCCGCTCGGCCGAGCGGGCGCTGGCCCGGGTGGGGGCGGACGTCACCGTCACCGCCGACTTCGACGCGGCCCTCGACGCGGACGGGCTCGTCGTCCCCGGCGTCGGGGCGTTCGCGGCGTGCATGGGGGGCCTGAAGGCCGTGCGCGGCGACCAGATCGTCGGCCGCCGCCTGGCCGGCGGGCGCCCGGTGCTCGGCATCTGCGTCGGCATGCAGATCCTGTTCGAGAAGGGCGTCGAGCACGGCGTCCACACGGAGGGCTGCGGCGAGTGGCCGGGCACGGTCGAGCGGCTCGACGCGCCCGTGCTGCCCCACATGGGGTGGAACACCGTCACCGTGCCCGAGGGCAGCGTGCTGTTCCGCGGTCTTGACGAGGGCACGCGCTTCTACTTCGTGCACTCCTACGGCGTGCGCGACTGGGTGCTGAAGGCCGGCGACGGCTTCCGCGAGCCGCTGGTCACCTGGGCCGAGCACGGCGTGCCGTTCGTGGCCGCCGCCGAGAACGGCGCCCTCATGGCCACCCAGTTCCACCCGGAGAAGTCCGGGGACGCGGGGGCCGTCCTGCTCAACAACTGGCTGAGCACGTTGTGAGCGTGTCCGGCAGGCGAAATCTCGACGCGGCGGTGCGACACTGGGAGACGGCGGGGCTGCGGCGCGTACGGCCGGCCAGGCCGTGACCGGACCTGAGCGGGAGGCCCGATGAGCAAGGAACGGGCCCGCCGGAGAGCGGAGCGCGAAGCCGAGCGCGAACGCCTCGCGGCGGCCCGCGCCGCTCGGGAGGCGAAAGCCGCCAGGCGGCGCGAGGTGCGCGACCGGCTCGTCGGACCCGTCGCCGGAGCCGTGGCCGCGGTGCTGCCCCGGCGGCCGGTGCGGGTGGCCAGGCAGCGGGGCTACCTCGCCCGCCGCCGCCGCACGGAGAACGGCGTCGTCGCCGTGCTGTGGTTCCTCGTCCAGGTGCTCGCCTGGATCCTGCTCGACTCGTGGACGGCCCGGCTGGGCGTGTTCCTCGGCTCGATCCTGCTGCTCCCGGTGCTTGTCACCATCGTTTTCGACCGGAGGTCTTGACCAAATGTCGCTCGTATTGCTCCCAGCCGTCGACGTCGCCGACGGCCAAGCCGTCCGCCTCGTGCAGGGCGAGGCGGGGACGGAGACCTCGTACGGGGATCCGCTCGCCGCCGCCCTCGCCTGGCAGAAGGCCGGCGCGGAGTGGATCCACCTGGTCGACCTCGACGCGGCGTTCGGCCGGGGGAGCAACCGCGAGCTGCTCGCCTCCGTCGTCGGCGCGCTCGACGTGCACGTGGAGCTGTCCGGCGGGATCCGCGACGACGCCTCGCTCGAGGCCGCGCTGAGCACCGGCTGCCGCCGCGTGAACATCGGCACCGCCGCGCTGGAGAACCCCGAGTGGTGCGCCAGGGCGATCGCCGAGCACGGCGACCGCATCGCCGTGGGGCTGGACGTGCGCGGCACCACGCTGGCGGCCCGCGGCTGGACCCAGGAGGGCGGCGACCTGTGGGAGGTGCTCGACCGGCTGGAGTCCGAGGGCTGCCCCCGCTACGTCGTCACCGACGTCACCAAGGACGGCACGCTGCGCGGCCCCAACCTCGACCTGCTGCGCCAGGTCTGCGCGCGTACCGACCGCCCGGTCATCGCCAGCGGCGGGGTGTCCTCGCTCGACGACCTGCGGGCGATCGCGACGCTCGTGCCGGACGGCGTCGAGGGCGCCATCGTGGGCAAGGCGCTTTACGCCCAGGCGTTCACGCTGGAAGAGGCGCTCGCGGCGGTGAAGAACGGATGAGCGCCCAGATGCCCGAAGGGCGGATCTCCTCCGGCGGCCCCTGGGAGGACCGTTACGGCTACGCCCGCGCGGTCGTGGCCGGGCCGCACGTGCTCGTCTCCGGCTGCACCGCCACCGTGGGCGGCGAGGTCCGGCACGTGGGCGACGCCTACCAGCAGACGCTCACCGCCTTCTCCATCGCGCTGGACGCCGTCGAGAAGGCCGGCACCACCCGGGCCGACGTGGTGCGCACCCGGATGTACGTGGTGAACGCCGACGACTTCGACGCGGCGGGCAGGGCCCACGGCGAGATCTTCGGCGACGTACGGCCCGCCTGCACGAGCGTGCAGGTCGCCGGGCTGGTCGACGCGCGCATGCTGGTCGAGGTCGAGGTCGAGGCGTACCGGCCGGTGGAACGTGTCAGCGACGGGGGCTGAGCGATGACGGTGGCGGTGCGGGTGATCCCCTGCCTGGACGTGGACGCGGGCCGGGTCGTCAAGGGGGTCAACTTCGAGAACCTCAGGGACGCCGGCGACCCGGTCGAGCTGGCCGCCCGTTACGACGCCGAGGGGGCCGACGAGCTGACCTTCCTCGACATCACCGCGTCCTCGGGCGAGCGGCAGACCATGCTCGACGTGGTGCGCCGTACGGCCGAGCAGGTGTTCATCCCGCTGACCGTCGGCGGGGGAGTGCGTTCGGTCGACGACGTGGACCGGCTGCTGCGCGCGGGCGCCGACAAGGTGGGCGTCAACACCGCCGCCATCGCCAGGCCGGAACTGCTGACGGAGGCCTCGCGCAGGTTCGGGTCGCAGTGCATCGTGCTGTCGGTGGACGCGCGCCGGGTGGTCGACGGGCCGCCCACGCCCTCCGGGTTCGAGGTGACCACCCACGGCGGGCGCCGGAGGACCGGCATCGACGCGGTGGAGTGGGCCAGGCGCGGGGAGGAGCTCGGCGTCGGCGAGATCCTGCTCAACTCGATGGACGGCGACGGCACCAAGTCGGGATTCGACCTGGAGATGCTGCGGGCCGTACGGGCCGCGGTGAGCGTCCCGCTGATCGCCTCCGGCGGCGCGGGGCGGCTGGAGGACTTCCCGCCCGCAGTGGACGCCGGGGCGGACGCCGTGCTGGCCGCCTCGGTCTTCCACTTCGGCCAGCTCAAGATCCACGAGGTCAAGGACACGCTGCGCGCGGCCGGTCACCCGGTCCGCTGAGCGCCACCGGGGGCCGGGTCCCGGCCCCCGGTCGCGGGTCCTCGGTCCCGGGTCCTCAGTCGACGTCGACGATCGCCGTGGGGTAGGCGTCCGGACCGGTGCCGAGCGAGGAGGACGCCATCGACTGGTACTGCCACTGGCCCTGGTAGGAGCCGCCCTGGCCGCACCCGCCGTCGCCCCAGCAGGTCGTGGCGGCGGACGCCTGGTGGGACGGCTGGGCCGCCGCGAGACCGACGGCCGCGAGGAACGCCAGGCCCAGCAGGCTCGGGAAACGCTTGGCACGCATAGCTGTCTCCTGTCCGTAGAGGGATCCCGCGGCGCTCCGGAGCCCGCCTCCTCAATGGTCGGCCGGTCCTGCGGGAAGCGTCCATACCAAACGCCCCAAATAGGGCGATAGTGGGCGAAAACCGGCATGAGCGATTGTGTGGTCTTTTATCGGCCATGCTCCGCGGGCGTGCCCTAGGGTTGCCAGTGATCTTCACTGACCATCGGAGGGAACGCGTGTCCGACCCCACCTCACTCGACGAGGTCCGCCACCGGATCGACGAGATCGACGCCCGCCTGACGACGCTGCTGGCCGAACGGCAGCGACTCGTCCGCGCGGCGGCTTCGTTCAAGACGGACGAGCAGTCCGTACGGGCTCCCGACCGGGTGGAGCGCGTCGTGACGGCGGCACGGGAGAGGGCGGAGCGCGAGGGGCTGTCGCCGGAGGTCGCCGAGGCCGTCTGGCGGGCGATGATCGGAGCGTTCGTCGAGTACGAGCTCACCGAGCACCGGCGGGCCGGGTAGGTCGCCCGCGCTCCCGTCGCCCGGCGGTGTGGAAACGGGATTCGGGGGAAGTTGGGGAGTGCCGAGGGGTCGCGGAAGGAGAGGCCGGCGGAGCAAGGCGGATGCCCTGCCGGCCCTGGTGCGCGGAGAGCCTCGCGGCTCGGGTCATGCGAAATGGTTATCGGCGGGGCCGCCGGGACGGAGAGCGGGAGCGGGGGGTCCGCCGCCTCAACTCAGGACCGAGGTGAAGAAGGTCGCCAGCCGGCTGGCTCCGGTGTTGACCGTGTCGAACACGCCTCGCACGGCGCCCGCCGCCGCTTGCGGCTGGCTGTAGAGGTAGAAGACCACGAACGCGATGGCCGCGTACGTAAGAACCTTCTTCGCCTTCATCGGGGGGCCTCCTGCAGTCGGTATCCCGGTCGTTTGTACCCGGCGGCAGTTTTGATCATAACTAGCCGCGAGGACATGAGGCCGTTCCGCCCTCATCGTGAGACGAGCGCGCGGACGGCCTCGCCGGGGATCCGGCCGATCAGCCCGAGAAGAGCGAGGTGAAGAACGCGGACAGGCGTTCGGCCCCCGTGGTGATGCCCCCGAACAGGTTCCTGACCGCGCCGGCGGCGTTCGCGGGCTGCGTGAACAAGTAGAAGATCACGAACGCGATGGCCAGGTAGGTCAGGACCTTCTTGAGGTTCATCCGGGGCTCCCAAACGCTCCCACACATCGTGGCTGCTCTCATGCTGCCCCATTGCGCGGCGTTTACGTGGAGGATTCCGGACAAGTCCGCAGACTCCGGTGTCATGGCCCCAATCGGGCGGCCCGCAGCCGGGCGACGGCCGCGGCGTCCCCGTCGTACGTCACCCGGGCGTGCGCCTGCCGGCCGAAGACGAACAGCGTCAGCTCCGACGGCTCGCCGGTGACCACCACGGCCGGCTCGGCCATGCGCCCGGGCGCCTTCGCCCCGTCGGGACGGCGGAGCACGACCCCCACCGGGGCCTTGCGCAGGAAGAGCCGGGCGGTGCCGCGCAGCCGGTGCCAGAGCGCCTCCTGCAGGTCCCTCGGGACGACGCGGGGCTCCCATCCGGCCTGCGCCCGGCGCACGTCCTCGTGGTGGACGAACAGCTCGACGGTGTTGACGATCTCGTCCAGACGGGGGACCAGGCCGTACGGAGTCCAGCGCGGCGGCCCCTGCCGGACGAGCCCGACCAGTTCGGAGTAGGGGTGACGCCGCTTGAGGCGCTCCTGCACGGAGGCGGTGTGCCCGGCCAGGAGCGGCAGCGCGATGCCGGGCGCGGCGTCGAGCCGGCGCTCGCGCAGGACGAGGTGGGCCGCGAGGTCCTCGGTCGTCCATCCCTCGCACAGCGTGGGCGCCCCGGGACCGAGGCGGTCGAGCAGGTCGCAGAGCGTCGCGCGCTCCGTCTGGGCGTGTGTCACGTGATCAGCCTATGCGCCGGTCACGCCACCGGATCGAGAGGCCGGGCATGTCCGAGGAATAAACAGCTTGATCAGGATGATAGGGAGTATCTAGGACCAAGGGCTCGGGCGGCGTCGGTCTGGTGACCGATCCGGCGGCGTCCCCGAGTGGGTAACGTCCCCCTCCGGGACGCTCGCAGGGAGCGGCCCCGGCTGGTCCCCGATCGGAAGGAACGCACCGCGTGCCGACGAAGGAGTCTCCCGCGCGGCCCCGCAGCTCAGTCATGCTCCAGGGTCTCAAGGTCATCGGCGTGGCGATCAGAACCGAGCCGAGGATCTTCACCGGCGCGGTCCTCGCCAGCGCCCTGTACGGCGCGATGACCGTCGCCTCGTCCTGGGCGCTCGGCTGGGCGACCGACAACGCGGTGCTGCCCGCGTTCCGGGACGGAGCGGCGAGCAGCGGCGCGCTGGTCACCGCGGCCCTGCTGATCGTGGGCGTCGCGGTGCTCAAGGCGGCGGGGATCATGGGCCGGCGCATCATGGCCGGGATCCACCAGTACCGCATGCAGGCCCACTCCCGCCGCGCGGTCACCCGGCAGTACCTGCGGCTGCCCCTCGCCTGGCACCACCGTCACCCGACCGGGCAGCTGCTGTCCAACGCCAACTCCGACGTCGAGGCGGCCTGGGGGCCGCTCGCGCCGCTGCCGATGGCGGTGGGCGTGGTCGTGATGCTCGTGACGGCGGCCGCGGCGATCGTGCTGGTGGACCCGGTGCTCGCCCTCGTCGGGTTCCTGATCTTCCCGGCCGTGGCCGTGCTCAACCTGGTCTACCAGCGCAGGCTCTCGCCGCTGGCGATGCGGGCGCAGCAACTGCGGGCCGAGGTGAGCGAGGTCGCGCACGAGAGCTTCGACGGCGCGCTCGTCGTCAAGACCCTCGGCCGCGAGGACGCCGAGACCGCACGGTTCCAGGCGAAGGCCGACGCGCTGCGGGACGCCAACGTCGCGGTCGGCCGGGTCCGCGGGCTGTTCGACCCCATGCTGGAGGCGCTGCCCACGCTGGGCGTGCTGGCCGTGCTGCTCGTCGGGTCGCTGCGGCTGGAGTCGGGCGGCGTGGCGGCCGGCGACCTGATCCAGGTCGCCTACCTGTTCACCCTGCTCGCCTTCCCCATCCGGGCGCTCGGCTGGGTGCTGGCCGAGCTGCCGCGCAGCGTCGTCGGCTGGACGCGGGTCAGGGACGTCCTCGACGCCTCCGGCTCCATGGAGTACGGCTCCGCCCGGCTGGACGCCTCCGGTCCGGCCCGGATCGAGGCCGAGGGCGTCGGCTACGCGTACGTGCCGGGGAGCCCGGTGCTGACGGACGTGACCTTCACGGTCGCGCCGGGCCGCACGATCGCGGTCGTCGGGCCGACCGGAGCGGGCAAGTCGACGCTCACCCAGCTGCTGGCGCGCCTGATCGACCCCGACAAGGGCGTCGTCCGCGTCGACGGCGTCGACCTGCGCGCGGTGGCAAGGGGCGGGGTGAGCGACTCGGTGGCGCTCGTCCCGCAGCAGACGTTCCTGTTCGACGACACCGTGCGCGGCAACCTCGCGCTCGGCGCGGCGGTGCCGGACGAGCGGATCTGGGCCGCGCTGCGGCTCGCGCAGGCCGACGGCTTCGTCAGCGCGCTGCCGTCCGGCCTGGACACCAGGATCGGCGAGCGCGGCGCGACGCTGTCGGGCGGGCAGCGGCAGCGCCTCGCGCTGGCCCGCGCGATCGTGCGCGAGCCCCGGCTGCTCATCCTCGACGACGCCACCTCCAGCGTCGACCCGCAGGTGGAGAAGCGCATCCTGTACGGCCTGCGCGACGGCGCGGCCGAGGCCACCGTGATCGTGGTCGCCTACCGGATGGCGACGATCGCGCTGGCCGACGAGGTCGTGTACCTGGAGCAGGGCGTGGTCGCCGACCACGGCACCCACGAGGAGCTGCTGACTCGCTGCGCGGGCTACCGCGACCTCGTCACCGCCTACGAGCGCGAGGAGGCCGAGCGGGCCGAGCTCGACGTCCGCGACGACATCCGCGACGACATCCGCGACGACATCCGCGACGACACCGACGAGGAGGTCATCGCATGACCGACACGGCCATAGGACAGACTTCGTCCCTCCGGTCGGCCGACCGGGGCGCGCTGGAGACGCTCAGGCAGGGCCTGCGGCTGTCGCCGGAGTTCCGCCGCGGGCTCACCGGGACGCTCGTGCTGGCCGTGCTGGCCACACTGGGCAAGGTCGTCGTGCCGATCGCCGTGCAGCAGGTGATCGACCGGGGCCTGGGGTCGGGCGTGCCCGACCTGCCGTTCATCCGGAACGCGGTCGCGCTGTGCGCGCTCGCGGTGGTGCTGACCGCGCTCTGCGGCTACCTGATGAACGTCCGGCTCTACCGCTCCACCGAGTCGGGCCTGGCGGCCCTGCGCGGCAAGGGCTTCCGCCACGTGCACGACCTGTCGGTGCTGACGCAGAACACCGAGCGGCGCGGCGGCCTGGTCTCCCGGGTGACCGGCGACGTGGACCAGATCAGCACGTTCATGCAGTGGGGCGGGCTGATGGTCATCGTGTCCGCCGGCCAGCTGGTGGTGGCGACCGTGCTCATGGCCGTCTACTCCTGGCAGCTCACGCTGCTCGTGTGGGCCTGCTTCCTGCCGCTGATGCTGGCCCTGCCCCGGTTCCAGCGCCTGGTGGCCCGGGCCTACACCCGGGTGCGCGAGCGCGCCGGCGACGTGCTCGCCGCCGTCAGCGAGTCGGTCGTCGGCAGCGCGGTGATCCGGGCGTACGGCTCGGAGGACCGCACGGCCGAGCGGATCGACACGGCGGTGGACGGCATGCGCGCGGCGCAGACCCGGGCCCAGAAGATCGTCGGGTTCACGTTCCCGACCACCGAGCTGGTCGCCTCGATCTCGGTGGCGCTGGTGGTCGTGGCCGGGGTCTGGCTGGGCGTCGCCGACTCGATCACGGCGGGGCGGCTCATCGCGTTCCTGTTCCTGATCACGCTGTTCATCAGCCCCCTGCAGACCGCGACCGAGGTGCTGAACGAGGCGCAGAACGCGATCGCCGGGTGGCGGCGCATCCTCGGCGTGCTCGACACCCCGGCCGACGTGGCCGACCCGGTGGACGGCGCGACGCTGCCGCGCGGCCCGATCTCGGTCCGCTTCGACGGCGTGGGCTTCGCCTACCCGGGCGGACCGCCCGTGCTCCACGACGTGTCCGTGGACATCCCGCCGCGCACGCGGATCGCGGTGGTGGGGGAGACCGGCTCGGGCAAGACGACCTTCGCCAAGCTGCTCACCCGGCTCATGGACCCGACCTCCGGCCGGATCCTCGTGGACGGTGTCGACCTGCGCACCGTGAGCTTCTCCTCGCTCAGGGAGCGGATCGTGATGGTCCCGCAGGACGGCTTCCTGTTCGACTCGACGCTGGAGGACAACATCCGCTTCGGCCGGCCCTCGGCGACCCGGGAGGAGATCACCCGGGCGCTGACCGAGCTCGGCCTGGCGGACTGGCTCGACGGCCTGCCCGCCGGCCTGGACACCCCCGTGGGCCAGCGGGGCGAGTCGCTGTCGGCCGGGGAGCGGCAGCTGGTCGCCCTCGCCCGGGCCTACCTCGCCGACCCCGACCTGCTGCTGCTCGACGAGGCCACCTCCGCCGTGGACCCCGCCACCGAGGTGCGGCTCGCCCGCGCTCTCGACGGCGTCACGCGGGGCCGTACGGCGGTCTCGATCGCCCATCGCCTGTCCACCGCCCAGGCGGCCGACGAGGTCCTGGTGTTCGAGCACGGCCGGATCGTGCAGCGCGGGCCGCACGCCGTCCTGGTCGAGCAGCCCGGCGTGTACGCCGACCTCTACGCCTCCTGGACGACCGCCACCACCACACGCTGACGCGGGTCGCCGGTCGCCTTCAGCGCCTTCTCAGCAGAAGCTCGGTGTTGCGGTCGCCGGGCAGGCCGGCCAGCCCGCTCCGCATGCCGGGGGAGTTGAACGAGAGCTCCCGGTAGAGGGCGGCCAGGCCGCGCTGGGACAGGTCGGTGAAGTCGGTGCGGTGCGGCGCGGCCGACTCCACCAGCGTGGTGAACAGGGACAGTGTCCCGTCGTGGTTGTCGGCCAGTTCGACGACCCTCGCCAGCTGCGGGTAGTCGACGTGGGAGGCGGTGGAGATCTCCCAGAGGCCGCCGTGAGGGACGATCCTGTTGAGGTGGGAATGGCCGTTGATCCACGCGGCCACGTTGCCGTGCTTCCTCAGCACCGCCAGCAGCTCCTGCCCGCCGTGGCGCTTCTCGTGCGGGCGGGCCGGATCGGGGCCGAGGTTGGTCATGGACCAGCTCGGATGATGGCTGAAGATCAGGGCGATGTCGTCCGCGTGGGTCTTCAGGGTCCGCTCCAGCCAGGCCAGCTGCCGGGTGCCGACCGATCCGCGGTAGTCGCCGCCGCGGTCGGTGGTGTCCAGGCTGATGCCGACGACCCCGTCGGCGATCCGGAAGGAGTAGTCCAACCGGCCGCTGTCGAGGTTGTCCCGCGTGTAGCCATGGCCGACGGGTCCCGAGCCGGTGTACCTCGGGTCGAGGTGCGCGGCGATGTAGGCGTGCGGGCTCAACGGGGCGCGGCGCTCGTCGGCGGTGACCGTGCGGGCCTTGCCCCTGTAGCGTTTCCACGCGGCGCGGAAACGGGCGCCCGTGGGGTCGCCCCGGCGCAGCGCCCGGTAGACCGCGCCGGCCTCGGAGGCGGGCAGGGCGAACAGCTTGCGCGAGCCGGTGGCCAGGTCGGCGAAGAAACCGCCGGCCGTGGAATAGGCTCCGCCGAAGAGCTGGTCGTGGTTGCCGACGGTGGAATACCACGGGACGGCCAGGCCGGGGCTGCTCACCTCGCGGATGGCCGCCTCCAGGAAGCCGTCCAGGTGGGGGAATCCCACCCGCTTGTCGATGTCGCGCACGCCGGAGCCGGGCTGCCAGTAGAGGCCCAGACCGGAGCTCTGCACGCCCTCGTACGCGCCGGGGTCGCCCGTGTTGGGGGTGAATCGGCCGCCGGTCATGGCGGTGAGGAACCACTCCGTCTCGATGCGGGAGTTGTTGTCGGTGTTGTCACCGGTGGTCATGACGAAGCCGATCGGCGCCCGCGTCGCCGGGCCGTACCGCAGGGAGTTGACCTGTTCGATCAGCGAGACGGCGCCGACGGCGGTCAACGCCTCCTGCGGGCGCCATGAGCTCATGTCCCCGGCGCGGAGGAACTCATAGCGCTGCGGGTTCTGCACGTCGGTGATGTGCAGGTCGGTGAACTGGACGAAGCAGGCCAGCGCGGTACGGCGCTCGGCCCTGCCCTTCTTGGCCTCGGCCAGCTCCGTCCGCGTCACCCGGCGCCAGCCGGGGCCGTCGGACAGCCTGCGGTATCCGCCGGCGCCGTGCGGCCTGGCGACGGCGCGGATCGTCGTCAGGGGCGTCGTGGCGGAGGGCGTCGCGGCCGAGGAGGCGGCAGGAGCGGAGGCGAGTGCGATCTCCAGCGCGACGCCCGAGGCGGTCATGCCGGAGGCGAGTAGGAAAGCGCGGCGGCTGAGGGCGGAATCCATGATGCTCCCCGGTGGTGGCGTCGAGGGTGCGTCCACTGGGGATGTTTGACAGCGGGGATGACTCCCGGCCTAACACGGCTGAAACGCCGTCCAGCCGTATGGCGCCGAGAAATAGCCGCAGGTGATCCGGACACCTGGTGGCAGCGGGCCGGAAGCCCGCCGCTTTCCCACCGTTCAGAAACAGCGCGGCCCGGCAGCGGCGGCGGAGAAGGGGGCGGCCGGGGCCTGCGGCACAATTGGCGTCATGGCCCTCGACCCGAAGATCGCCGACCGGCTCAAGCGCACGCCGGACGGCCTGGTGCCCGCGATCGTCCAGCAGCACGACACCGGCGAGGTGCTCATGCTCGCCTGGATGGACGACGAGGCGCTGCACCGCACGCTCACCACCGGCCGGGCGACCTACTGGTCCCGCAGCCGGGGGGAGTACTGGGTGAAGGGCGACACCTCCGGCCACGTGCAGTGGGTCAGGCACGTGGCGCTCGACTGCGACGGCGACACGATCCTGCTCAAGGTCGACCAGGTGGGGGCGGCCTGCCACACCGGTGACCGCACCTGCTTCGACGCCGACGTCCTCGACGTGAGCGGCGCGCCGTGACCGCCCCGGCGCCCGCCGAGGACCGGACGCGTACGGCTCGGCGCCCGCTGCTCGCCTGGCTGGCCGCCTGCGCCGTGGGCGGCGGGCTCGCGCTGCTGGCCGCGGGCCGCGTCTGGGTCACGCTCGGCACGGCGGGGGGCCCCGCCGGAGCGGGCGGCGGCTCCCTCACCGGCAACGACCTGGTCGCCTGGCTGACCCCCGCGGCGCTGGCCGCGCTCGCCGCCGTGCTGGCCGTACTGGCGACCCGGGGGGTCGCGCGGCGGGTGACGAGCGTGGTCGTGGCGCTCCTCGGCGCGGCGGTCGCGGCGGGGGCGTGGGACGGCACGCGCGGCGGCACCATCGCCGCGGCCGCCGCCGGGCACGTGACGACCGCGGTGACGTCCGCCGGTCACATCTCCGTGGAGTCGCGCGCGTGGGTCTGGCCGGTGCTGGCCGCCGCGGGCGGGATCGTCCTGGCCGGCGCGGGCGCCGCGGCGGTGGTGCTGAGCGCGCGCTGGCCCGGCATGTCGAGCAGGTACGAGCGGGCGAGCGGGCGCGCGCAAACCGGCGGGACGGCCCGGGTCAAGGACGCCGACAGGGCGATGTGGGACGCCATCGACGAGGGCGACGACCCCACCGCGTGAACAACCCCACATGGGCGACGGCGTGAACGCGGGCGATCTTGGACCGTTCCCAACTGTTTGATCACAAGTTGCCCACAAAGCTCGGTTTTGCCCTGAACGGGCCCTTCCTTCTCGCTAAGCTTCCCGCCGACCTGAAGGATTTCACGGGAGCTTCGGATGAGCTACCAGCACCGGCCGGACGGCTCGGGGGGCCTCGGCGCCCACCCGTCCGGCGGGGGACGCCCACACCCGCGCGCGGGTGCTCACGGGTGTCCGTCTCCGGCTCCGTACGGGTGCCCGCCTTCCCCGGGGCGGGCCACCGGCGGAACGGCGATCGCCCCGCTCCTGTGCGCCCTCGCGTCGATCATCGGTGTGATCTCCGGCCACGTCGCCGTGGACCGGCTGGCACGGACCGCCAGGGAAGGCCGCGGCGCGGCGCCCGCCGTGCTCTGATCGCGGGTACTCGCGGCGGACGCGGCGAAGCGGCGCCGATCCGGCTCCCGTCTCACACCGAACTCTCTCCCTACCGACAGCAGGAGCGACAAATGAGCTACGACCCCGGCAACCCCGGCGGCTTCCCCCCGCCTCCGCCTCCCGGCGGCGGCTACGGCGCCCCGATGCCGCCCGGCGGCGCCCCCCCGAACAACCACCTGGTGATGGCGATCGTCACGACGATCCTGTGCTGCCTCCCGCTGGGTGTCGTGTCGATCGTCTTCGCCAGTCAGGTCAACTCCAAGTGGATGGCGGGCGACTACCAGGGCGCGATCGCGGCCTCGGAGTCGGCCAAGAAGTGGTGGATGGCGTCGCTGATCACCGGCATCGTGCTGGTGGTCCTCTACATCCTCCTGGTCGTCGTGCTCGGGGTCTTCAGCTTCAGCACCTCGACCACGTCATACTGAGGGTCATGACACCGATCGTCCCGGCGCGGCGCCCGGCGGACCGCTTGCGGTCCCTGCTGGCGCCGCTCGGCGTGGCGGCCGTCGCGTCGGCGGCGGCCGCGTACGTCACCTCCGTGGACCCGAACCAGCCCGGGCACTATCCGACCTGCCCGCTTCTCTTCCTCACCGGGCTCTACTGTCCCGGATGCGGTTCGCTGCGCGCCGTCCACGCCCTGGGACACGCCGACGTGCTGAGCGCCCTGCACCTCAATCCGCTCCTGGTCGCGGCCGTCCCGTTCCTGTTCTACCGATGGGCCCTGTGGGCATTACGATCATGGCAGGGACGGCCTGTGCGCACGAACCTCGCGCACCCCGCGTACCTGTGGGGACTTCTCGCCATCGTGATCGTTTTTTGGGTAATACGGAACACGCCTTTCGGGCATTTCCTCGCACCCTGACTCGACCCGGTGGCGGATCGACGCGAGACGGGCCGATACCATCGCAGGGCAGGACACGCAGAGCAGCCGACCGGAGGGACCCTTACGCGTGAGCGAGCGGACAGGCAAATCGCGCGAGCTCCGAGCCGAGAGCGAGGAGGACGCGTGAGTGTTCTTGAGGACATCATCCTGGGCGTGCGGGAGGACCTCGAAGAGCGGCAGCGCGACGTGCCGATCGAGGAGCTCAAGCGGCTCGCCGCCCGTGCCCCCGAGCCCCGTGACGCCTATGCCGCGCTCGGCGGCGACCGGGTGTCGGTCATCGCGGAGGTGAAGCGCTCGAGCCCCTCGAAGGGCGCGCTCGCCGCCATCGCCGACCCCGCCGCGCTCGCGGCGGACTACGAGGAGGGCGGCGCCCACGTCATCAGCGTGCTGACGGAGCGGCGCAGGTTCGGCGGCACCCTCGCCGACCTCGCCGCCGTGCGCGCCGCCGTGGACATCCCCATCCTGCGCAAGGACTTCATCGTCACCTCCTACCAGCTGTGGGAGGCCAGGGCGCACGGCGCGGACCTCGCCCTGCTCATCGTGGCGGCCCTCGACCAGCAGGCGCTCGTCTCGCTGATCGAGCGGGCCGAGTCGATCGGGCTCGCCCCGCTCGTCGAGGTGCACACCGAGGAGGAGCTGGTCCGGGCGGTCGACGCCGGCGCGAAGATCATCGGGATCAACGCCCGCAACCTCAAGACGCTCGAGGTGGACCGCGAGGTGTTCGCCAAGCTCGCGCCCAAGGTGCCGGACGGCGTCATCAAGATCGCCGAGTCGGGCGTGCGCGGCCCGCACGACCTGCTCGCGTACGCGCGGGCGGGGGCGGACGCGGTGCTGGTGGGCGAGAGCCTGGTCACCGGCAGGGACCCCAAGGCCGCGGTCAACGACCTGGTGACCGCCGGCGCCCACCCGGCCTCGCGGCAGGACACCGGCTCCGAGAGGCACTCGTGAACGACAGCGCTGCAGAGGGAGGCCGCGTGACCCCGACGGAAGGGACCATGATCACCCCCGCCGACCTGGCCGGTGGCGGGGTCCGCGGCGACGACCCGGACGTCCACGGCAAGTTCGGCAGGTTCGGCGGCAGGTACGTCCCCGAGGCGCTCATCCCGGCCCTCGACGAGGTCGCCGCGGAGTACGAGAAGGCCAAGACCGACCTCGAATTCATCCGCGAGTTCGACCACCTGCTGCGCACGTACGCCGGCCGTCCGACGACGCTGACCGAGGTGCCGCGGTTCGCCGGGCACGCGGGCGGCGCGCGGATCCTGCTCAAGCGCGAGGACCTGACCCACACGGGCGCACACAAGATCAACAACGTGCTCGGCCAGGCCCTGCTGACCAAGCGGCTCGGCAAGCGGCGCGTCATCGCGGAGACCGGGGCGGGGCAGCACGGCGTCGCCACCGCCACCGCCGCCGCGCTGATGGGCCTGGAGTGCGTCATCTACATGGGCGCCGTCGACTGCGAGCGCCAGGCGCTCAACGTGGCCAGGATGAAGCTCCTCGGCGCGACGGTCGTGCCGGTGACCAACGGCAGCCAGACCCTCAAGGACGCCATCAACGAGGCGTTCCGCGACTGGGTCACCAACGTCGACCACACCCACTACCTGTTCGGCACGGTCGCCGGGCCGCACCCGTTCCCGGAGATCGTCAGGGACTTCGCCCGGATCATCGGGGTCGAGGCGCGCCGTCAGGTCCTCGAGCTGACCGGCCGCCTGCCCGACGCCGTCTGCGCCGCCGTCGGCGGCGGGTCGAACGCCATCGGCGTCTTCCACGCCTTCATGGAGGACCAGGACGTCAAGCTGTACGGCTACGAGGCCGGCGGCCGGGGCGTGGACACGGGCGAGCACGCGCTGACCCTGACCGAGGGCAGCGTCGGCGTGCTGCACGGCGCCCGCACCTACGTCCTGCAGGACGAGGAGGGCCAGACGATCGAGTCGCACTCGATCTCGGCCGGCCTCGACTACCCCGGCGTCGGCCCCGAGCACGCGTGGCTCAAGGACACCGGGCGTGCGACCTACGAGGGCGTCACCGACGAGGAGGCCATGGAGGCCTTCGCCCTGCTCGCCCGGACCGAGGGCATCATCCCGGCCATCGAGTCCTCGCACGCGCTCGCGGGCGCGCTGCGGCTGGGCCGCGAACTCGGTCCCGACGCCGTCATCCTGGTGAACCTGTCGGGCCGCGGCGACAAGGACATGGGCACCGCGATGAAATACTTCAACCTCTGATCAGCATCGACAGGACATCCCGATGACGACACTCCAAGCGGTGTTCGACAAGGCCCGCGCCGAGGACAGGGCCGCGCTGGTCGGCTACCTGCCGGCCGGGTTCCCGACCAAGGACGGCGCGGTCGCCGCGGCGACGGCCATGGTCGAGGCCGGCTGCGACGTGATCGAGATCGGCCTGCCGTACTCCGATCCGCTCATGGACGGCCCGACCATCCAGGACGCGGTGCACAGGTCGCTGACCAACGGCACCCGCATCGCCGACGTGCTGCGCACCGTCGAGGGCGTGGCGAAGTCGGGGGCCGCGACGCTGGTCATGACGTACTGGAACCCGATCGACCGCTACGGCGCCGAGCGCTTCGCGCGCGACCTCGCCTCCGCGGGCGGCGTCGGGACCATCACGCCCGACCTGACTCCCGAGGAGTCCGAGCCCTGGCTCGCCGCGAGCAAGGAGGCCGGCATCGACACGGTCTTCCTCGTCGCGCCCAGCTCGCCGGACGAGCGCATCGAGCGGGTCGCCGCCTGCTGCACGGGCTTCGTGTACGCGGCCTCGCTGATGGGCGTGACCGGCGCGAGGGAGAGCGTCAGCTCGGCGGCCGAGGGCCTGGTCGGGCGGACCAGGGCGCACACCGGGCTGCCCGTCTGCGTCGGCCTGGGCGTCGGGAACGGCGCCCAGGCGGCCGAGGTCGCGGCGTACGCCGACGGCGTCATCGTCGGGTCCGCCTTCATCCGGCGCCTGCTCGACGCCCCGGACGAGAAGTCCGGTCTCGCGGCCGTACGCGAACTCGCGTCCGAACTCGCCCGAGGTGTCCGGCGCTGAGCCGCCCTGAGGTTTCTCTCCCGTAGGTGCGCCACGACCGGCCGAGATAAGGCGGCTTACCATGCTCTTATCCAGCACATGGTGAGGTTGGGTCCCGGTACTGTTCAGTCGGTGTTGCCTACCGGGCGAGGAGACTCATGGTTCAGTTGGCATCCGGCACCTCGGTGTCCGAGCGGTTACAGCCTGCGAAGCCCGCGCTCTCCTGGGTCACGACCGCCGCACGGGTCGTGCTCGCCGGCGTACTGATCGTCGCCGGTGCGCTCAAGATCGGCGCGCCCGCGCTGTCGGTGCAGGCGGTGCGGGCCTACCAGCTCCTGCCCGACTCCGTCGCGCAGGTCGTCGGGTACGGCCTGCCCGTCCTGGAGATCATCACCGGCCTGCTGCTGCTCGTCGGTCTTTTCACGCGTGCGGCGGCGGTCGTGGGCGGGGTGCTGATGGTGGCCTTCGTCATCGGCATCGCGTCCGCCTGGGCCAGAGGGCTGCGCATCGACTGCGGCTGCTTCGGTGGCGACGGCACGCTGGCCGCCGGACAGGACCCCAACTACTTCTGGGAGTTGCTGCGCGACTTCGGACTGCTCGTCTGCGCGGCGTGGATCGTCGTCAGACCGGCGAGCCGCTTCTCGCTGGACTCCGCGCTGGGCTTCACCGGGGAGCGGGAAACGACGGACGAGGACGGCTCGGACGAGGGTGAGGACGACGGCGCGTGACCGCGGGCGACCGCGGGGCGTGGTCGTGGAAACAGCCAGGGGGGAAGTTTCGTGAGCAAGCGTACGAGCGAGGCGGCCAGGGCCCGCATCGCGGCCCAGCGGGAGACCTTGCGCAAGCAGGAGCAGCGCAAGCGCGTCACGATGATCGTGACCATCGCGGTGGTCGTCGTGATCGCGGTCGCCTTCGCGGTGTGGTCGGTGCGCCAGGGGGCCTCGGAGAAGGTCGCGGGCGGCCTCGCTCCCGTCACCGTGCAGGAGGACGGCACGGTCGTGATGGCCAAGTCCGGCGTGACCGCGCCCGTGGTCGACGTGTTCGAGGACTTCCAGTGCCCGGCGTGCAAGCAGTTCGAGGAGACCAGCGGCTCCACGCTGAAGAACCTGGCGGCCGAGGGCAAGGCCAAGGTCGTGTACCACCCGATCACGATCTTCGGGCAGGAGCCGACCAAGGGCAACTCGCTGCGGGCGGCCTCCGCGGCGCGGTGCGTGACCGACGGTCAGCAGTGGCTGGCTTACCACGACAAGCTCTACAAGAACCAGCCGAGTGAGACCGTGACCGGCTTCACCGCCGACGAGCTGATCAAGTGGGGCAAGGAGGCCGGCGTCACCGCCCCCGATTTCGACAACTGCGTGCGGGAGCAGCGCAACGTCGCCGCTCACCAGCAGTTCTCCGAGAAGACCATGAGCACGCAGAAGCTGACCGGCACGCCGACCATCAAGCTGGACGGCAAGGACCTCGACACCA
This sequence comes from Microbispora sp. ZYX-F-249, assembly GCF_039649665.1. Classification (NCBI taxonomy): domain Bacteria; kingdom Bacillati; phylum Actinomycetota; class Actinomycetes; order Streptosporangiales; family Streptosporangiaceae; genus Microbispora; species Microbispora maris. The sequence goes on from NZ_JBDJAW010000018.1 coordinate 23,187, forward strand.
GCGTCGCCTTCGTGCCGAACTCGCTGCGCGAGGCCGTGGAGAGCGCCGGCAAGTGACCTCCCGCCGGGACGGCCCACGCGGGCCGTCCCGCGCCGGGCCTTCGCCGGCCAAGAATCGGGCAAGGGCCGCGTGGTTCTCCCATGCCGGGGGTATCGAGCGCGGTGTCACAAGCTCCGCACAGGGCGGGGGAGAGGCCGGTCCGGCGGAGTCCCGCCCGCGCCTGCCACGAGCGGTTCCGCCGCGATGAGCTGAGCGAGGAGGCGCCGTGCCCGCCCCACGCCGAGTTCGGCAGCCGCACCCAGGAGCCGGGCAACCGCTCGTGACCGGGCGGCGGCCGCTGCCGGTGCCGCCGGGCCGATGAGCGGGCGCGACCTCCCCGGGGAGCAGGCCGGTGGACAGGCCGGCGTCGTCCGCGTCGTCCTGCGGCCCATGGGCAGCCCGCTGCCCCTGGGGTTTCTCGGGCTGGCCCTGGCCACGACCGCCTTCGCCGCCGTGGAACTCGGCTGGGTGCCCGCCGCGCAGGGGCGCGTCGTCGCCCTGGCCGCGCTGCTGTTCACCGCGCCGCTGCAGTTCCTCGTCTGCGTGCTCGGCTTCCTCGCCCGCGATCCGGTCGCCGGGGCCGCGATGGGCGTCCTTTCCGGCACGTGGGCGGTGATCGGCGGCGTCACGCTCACCTCCGCGCCCGGCACCACCAGCGCGGCGCTGGGCGTCGTCCTGCTCACGGCCGCCGCGGCGATGCTCGTCCCGGCCCTCGCGGGCCTGCCCAAGCTGGTGGCCGCCGCCGTGATGGTCATGTCCGCCACCAGGTTCGCGATCACCGGCGTGTACGAGCTCACCGCGTCCGCGGAATGGAGGACCACGGCGGGCGTCGCCGGTCTGGCGCTCGCGGTCGTCGCCTACTACGCCGCCCTGGCGTTCGAGCTGGAGGACGCGCACGGGCGCGCGCTCCTCCCCGTGGCCCGCCTCGGCCGGGCCCGTACGGCGGTCCGGGGCGACCTGGGCGACCAGACGAAGGGGCTGGCGCGCGAGGCGGGCGTGCGCGAGCAGCTGTGACGCCCGCCTGACAGGCGGGTTTCGCCTGCGCGGCCGTGGTTAGCATGCCCGCATGCCGTACGACGACCGATTTCCCCTCATCGCACCCGGGGGCGCCGCGCGGAGGATCCACGCGGCGATGCTCGCCTTCGCCGCGGGCGACGCGCTCGGCGTGCCGTGGGAGGGCCGCCCGCCGGAGCGCGTCGACGCGGCCGAGGTCGTCCGGCTGCCCGCGCCGGACCGGGGCTGGCCGCGCGGCGCGACCTCCGACGACACGGCGCAGATGGTGCTGGTCGCCGGCTGCCTGGCCGACACGGGCGGGCGCCCCTCCTCGATGGACTTCCTCACCCGGCTGGCCGGCGCGGCGCCCGCGGTGCGCGGCCTCGGGCCGACGACGCGGCGCGCCCTCGCGCACTTCGCCGAGACGGGGGAGATCCCCGCTCCCTCGGCGGACGATCTGCCGACCAACGGCGCGGCCATGCGCGTCGCGCCGGCCGGCTGGGCCGTGCCGCCGGACCGCCCCGGACGCCGCCGGAGCCTGTGCGAGGTGCTGTCCGCCGCGACGCACCGGGCGCCCGCGGCCGTGGCGGCGGCCTGCGTGATCGCGGCCATGGCGTCGTACGCGGTGGAGGGGGCCGGCCCGGCCGATCTGCTGGACGCGGCGGCGGCCGAGGCCCGCTGGGCGGGCGAGCGCTACGGCCCGATGAGCACCGTGACGGACGCCGCGCGCGGGCGGTGGTCGCCCCCGCCCGAGGGGATCTCCCTGGACGCCGTGGAGACGGCCGCCGCGGTGGTCCACGTGATCCGCGAGGCTCCGGACCCGGCCGCCGCGCTGCCGTACGCCGTGTCGCTCGGCGGGGACACCGACACGGTCGCGGCGCTCGCGGGAGGCGTGCTCGGCGCGTGCGACCCCGAGGGGGTGACCACGCTGGGCTGGCTGGGGCTCGTGGACCTCGGTGAGTACCCCGGCCTGGAGGACCTCGCCGCACGCCTGGCCGCCCTCCGCGAGGACGCCGCCGCCGGGCTCTGAACGGGGGTGCGACGGGTGGTCGGCGCAGGTCGGGCGGACGTTGCCCGCGCCTCGCTCCGGGGCCGCCCTCTCTTGCGGTAACGTCACGTTACATGCCCCTCCTCGCCTCGATTCCCAGCCCGTCACAGGGGGTCTGGAATCTCGGACCGATCCCGATCCGCGCGTACGCGCTGTGCATCGTGCTCGGTGTCATCGTCGCCGTCTGGATCGGCGAACGCCGCTGGCGCGCCCGTGGCGGCGCCCCCGGGACGATCACCGACCTCGCGGTCTGGGCCGTGCCGTTCGGCCTCGTCGGCGGACGTCTCTACCACGTCATCACCGACTGGCAGATCTACTTCGGCTCGGACGCGCCCAAGCGGCCGATCGACGCCCTGTTCATCTGGGAGGGCGGCCTCGGCATCTGGGGCGCGATCGCCCTCGGCGCGCTCGGTGTCTACATCGCCTGCCGGCGGCGCGGCATCTCCTTCACCGCCGTCGCCGACACCCTCGCCCCCGGTGTGGCCGTGGCCCAGGCCATCGGCCGCTGGGGCAACTACTTCAACCAGGAGCTGTTCGGCGGCCCCACCGACCTGCCGTGGGGCCTGGAGATCGAGCCGGGCCGTCCGGGCACCGTCCCCGGCGCGACCACCTACCACCCGGCGTTCCTGTACGAGTCGTTGTGGGACCTCGCGCTCGCCGTCGTGCTGGTCCTGGCCGCCCGCCGGTTCGCACTGCGGCACGGCCGGGTGTTCGCGCTGTACGTGGCGGGCTACACGCTCGGCCGGTTCTGGATCGAGGGGCTGCGGGTGGACCCCGCCCACCAGATCCTCGGCCTGCGGCTGAACCAGTGGACCTCGATCGTCATCTTCCTGTGCGCGCTGGCGTACCTGTGGCTGGCCCGCAACCGGGCGGGCGAGGAGCCGCTGGGCGCGCAGATCGGCGACGGCGACCCCGCCCACGCCGACCCCGCTCACGGGCGGGACCAGGCCGACGAGCCGGAACTGCTGCGTGCGGAGGAACCAGACGAGACGCCGGGCGATCCCCAGGAGACGGCGGCCGCGGGCGCGAACGCCGCGGGCGACGCCGGCCCGGCGGAGGGGGAGGCCGACCGGCGATGACGAAGGCCACGACGGGGGCGCGGGCCGAGATCCACCACGAGCACCGGGACGTCAACGGCGGCTGGTTACGCCCGGCGGTCTTCGGCGCGATGGACGGGCTGGTCTCCAACTTCGCGTTGATCGCGGGTGTCGCCGGCGGCACCGCCGAGACCAGGATCATCGCGCTCGCGGGCATCGCCGGCCTGGCCGCCGGAGCGTTCTCCATGGCGGGCGGCGAGTACGTGTCGGTCGCCAGCCAGCGCGAGCTCGCGCAGGCAGAGATCGACGTCGAGCGCCGGGAGCTGGAGCGGCACCCGGAGGCCGAGGAGGCCGAGCTCGCCCGGATGTACGAACAGCGGGGCGTGGATCCGGAGACCGCCAGGGAGGTCGCCCGGCAGATCTCCCGCGACCCGGAGGAGGCCCTGGCCGTCCACACGCGGGCCGAGCTGGGCGTGGACCCCGACGACCTGCCCTCGCCCGTGCTCGCCGCCGTGTCGTCGTTCCTGTCGTTCAGCCTGGGCGCGATCGTCCCGCTCCTGCCGTACCTGCTGGGCGTGCGGGGGCTGTGGATCTCCGCCGTGGTGTCGATGGTGGCGCTGTTCGCCGCCGGCGCCGTGGTCTCCCGGGTGACGGCCCGCAGCTGGTGGTTCAGCGGCCTGCGCCAGCTCGTGGTGGGCGCCGTGGCCGCGGCGCTGACCTGGGGCCTGGGCTCGCTGATTGGAACCGGCGGTCTATGACCAAGCGCAAGCGCCGGTCGTCCGCGCCGGCCCCGGGCAGGACCGGGGCCGCCCTCACCGAGCTGGGGCTGGACGACCGGCAGCAGCGGGTGTTCGTGTGGTCGGTCGTCGGCGCGGGAGTGCTGGCGATCGCCCTGGTGCTGACGCTGACGGTCAACGCGATCGGCGGGGCGCCGCCGCAGCCGGCGCAGGCGGCGGGCGGCGTGGTCGGGGAGGGACTGCCCGCGTCCTTCCAGGCCTGGCCGACGCTGAAGGAACTGGCTCCGGTCCAGGATCGGAAGGCCGACTCCGCGCCGCTGACCGCCCAGGAGGTGTTCGGCGCGCGGACGCTCACGGCCGGGAAGGTCACGCTGCGCAGGCTCGCCAGCCGCCTGGACCAGGCCTGCGCCGGCGCGGTGTGGGGAGCCGACCTCGCCGACGCGCTGGCCGGGGCCGGTTGCACCCAGGCCGTCCGCGGCCTGTACGCCACGGCCGACGGCGCGTACGTCGCGCAGTACACGTTGTTCAACCTCGCGGACGTCACGGCGGCCGACTCGCTGGCGAAGTCGCTCACGTCGCTCTACCGGGGCGCCTGGGTGCAGCCGCTGGAATCGCCCCGCGCGAAGTTCGGCGCCTACAGCGAGGCGAACGCCTACGTCCTGGGGCACTACCTCGGGGTGGCCTGGGTCGGCAGGACCGACGGCGCGGAACCGGGGGAGAGGGACGACTTCATCATGCTCGGCCTGGCCGTGCGGGAGGCCGAGAAGGCGGTCTTCCGCCGCGTGGTCAAGGTCGCCGGGGTGCCGCCGGACCCCGCGCAGCCGCCGGGCCCGGCCGACACCGCCCAGCCCTCGGAGGCCCCTCCCACCGACCCCGGCGCCTCTGCGGCGGTGTCCGCGCCCGGCGCTACCACGCCGGTGCAGCCGTCAGCCTCCCTCCCCGCCGCCCGGTAGCCGCGTCGCGGTGATCAGCGCCGCCATCTGGGCGAACCGGTGGAGGGGGAGTTCGAGCGGGGTGGCGTCGAGCGCCCACGGCGCGGCCTCCTCGACGGCCGCCCTGGCCTGGCGCTTGGTGAGCCCGGCCGTCTCGGTGAGCGTCTCCCGCCAGGTGTTGGCGACCTTCCCGTGCGCGTTGTCCATGATCGTGCGTATCGCGCGGTCCGGGCCGCCGTCCGGCCGCGCGAGCCGTACGGCGTCGAGCACGTGGCCCGTTTCCCGGGGCGCGACGGTCAGCGCGTAGACGGGGGCCAGCAGCGCGGCCAGCGCGGCCGGGTCCGTGATCGGACCGGCCGTGAGCACGCGCACGTGCCGGGCGCGGGTCGCGAGCAGCAGGCGGGGCAGCGCCGCCTCCAGCCCGGCCGGCACGGCGATCGCCACGCGCCCGGGGTCGGCGGCGTACGGCTTGGCCAGCAGGGTGGCGAGCCGGGTGCGCGGCACCTGCGGCAGCAGGCCGCGCGGCCAGTCGCCGGCGAGCAGGTCCGGCCCGAACGCCGTCACGGCCGCCTCGTCCGGCGGCGCCGCCGGGGCGGACTCGACGGACTGGGGGCCCTGTGTGTAGATGGCCGTGGCGAGGCGGTCGAGCCGGGAGGCGATCGCCGGCCACGTCTTCGTGGTGGGGCGCAGCACGTACAGGTCCGCCGCGCTGCCGATCGCCTCCGCGCCGTGATACCGGTTGAAGTGCGGAAATATCGCCTCTTGCAGCAGATTGAGGTCGATGAGGGCTTTCTGCACTTTGAGCGCGAGCATCGGCGTGCGCTCGGAGGCGCCGTAGGCCACCAGGATGCGTCCCCGGTCGCGGTCGCGCAGGCCCTCGGCGGCGCGGGCCGCGAACAGCCCGATCCCCTCCGGCGTGTACGGCGGGTCGGTGATCGCGAGGTCGGCCCAGCCGCGCAGCGACGGCGGCAGGCCGAGGCGCAGGTCCGCCCAGCGGGTGCGCACCCCCAGGTCCTGGGCGTCGATGTACTCCAGGATGCGGTCGTCGATGTCGGCCACGGCGACCTCGACCTCGGGGTGGACCATCCGCACGGCCAGCGAGGTCAGGTCGTGGTCGCCGACGCACAGCAGGCGGGCGCCGGGCAGCCAGAACCGCCGCCCCAGCAGCAGGGCGCGGCGCAGCACGGTGTCCGCGGTCGCGGAGACGTGGTCGAGCGCGTGCCGTCCCCGGGGGGCCTCGGCGATCAGGGTCTCCAGGCGGCCGAGCGTCTCGGCGTGCGCCGCGACCATCTCGGAGACCGGATTCCCAAGACCGGAAATATCCGTATCAATTGCGACGTTGTAGCGGTTAACCTGATCGATGGGAATACGGACGCGGTCGCCGCTGTGCTCGAGGGGGAGCGCCCGCAGCAGCGACTCGATCGTCCGCCGCGACGTCGCGGTCTCCCTGACCAGGTCGGACAGGGTCCACCAGCGGCCGCCGGACAGGAGCGCCAGCGCTCCGCGCAGGCGCAGGCCGTCCACGCCGGCCTCCGCGAGCAGTTCGTCGATCGCCTCATGACCACTCATGCGCAAACCATATCCACGGCGCTGACCTGTGAAGGTTCGCGAAGCGGACCTGGGGGGCACTATTCCGGCAGCGTGTTGTAATCTCTAAAGCACTCAACCCGCAGCAGGGCCAGCGTCGTCCCTCTGTTCCACGCAGACGTTGACGACGGGAGTGACTACATGCCTGCTGCCCGCCTTGGCCTTCCCGGAGGTCTCCCCGAGCCCCAGGGACTCTACGACCCCGGATTCGAGCATGACGCCTGTGGCGTAGCCATGGTGGCCGATGTCGCGGGCCGCCGCAGCTACGACATCGTCGCCAAGGCACTGACCGCGCTCCGCAACCTCGACCACCGGGGTGCCAGCGGCAGCGAGCCGGACACCGGCGACGGTGCGGGCATCCTCACGCAGATCCCCGACGCGTTCTTCCGCGCGGCCGTGAACTTCCCGCTGCCGCCCGAGGGCGCGTACGCCGCGGGCACCGCGTTCCTGCCGCTGGACGAGCAGGCGAGGGCCTCCGCGGTCGGCCTCATCGAGCAGATCGCCGCCGAGGAGGGCGTCACCGTCCTCGGCTGGCGCGACCTGCCGGTGGACCGCGACCTGCCCGGCGCCACCGCACGCGCGGTCATGCCCCACTTCGCCCAGCTGTTCGTGACCTCGCCCGGCGGCGAGACCGGCGTCGACCTCGACCGGATCGTGTTCGCCTTCCGCAAGCGGGCCGAGCACGAGGCGGACGTCTACTTCGCCTCGCTGTCCTCGCGGACGATCGTCTACAAGGGCATGCTGACCTCGCTGCAGGTCGAGCCGTTCTTCGCCGACCTGTCCGACGAGCGCTACGTCAGCGCCATCGCGCTGGTGCACTCGCGCTTCTCGACCAACACCTTCCCCTCCTGGCCGCTGGCCCACCCGTACCGGTACGTCGCGCACAACGGCGAGATCAACACCGTGCGCGGCAACCGCAACTGGATGCGCGCCCGCGAGGCGATGCTCGCCACCGGCCTGATCCCGGGCGACCTGCGGCGGCTGTTCCCGATCTGCGACCCCGACGGCTCCGACACCGCCTCGTTCGACGAGACGCTGGAGCTGCTGCACCTCGGCGGCCGGTCGCTGCCGCACGCCGTGCTGATGATGATCCCGGAGGCGTGGGAGAACCACACCGAGATGGACCCGGCCCGCCGGGCCTTCTACGAGTTCCACTCCACGCTCATGGAGGCGTGGGACGGCCCCGCCTCGATCACCTTCTCCGACGGCACGCTGGTCGGCGCGGTCCTCGACCGCAACGGCCTGCGCCCGGGCCGGTTCTGGGTGACCGACGACGGCCTGGTCGTGCTCGCCTCCGAGGCGGGCGTGCTGTCCGACATCCCGCAGGAGAAGGTCGTCCGCAAGGGCCGCCTGCAGCCGGGCCGCATGTTCCTGGTGGACACCGCGCGCGGCCGGATCGTCGAGGACGACGAGATCAAGGCCGAGCTCGCCGCCGCCGAGCCGTACGGCGAGTGGCTGCACGCGGGCCTGGTCCGCTTCGAGGAGCTGCCCGAGCGCGAGCACGAGCACCCGACGCACGAGGCGCTGGTCAAGCGGCAGCAGACCTTCGGCTACACCGAGGAGGAGCTGCGGGTCATCCTCACGCCGATGGCCAAGAACGGCGCCGAGCCGATCGGCTCGATGGGCACCGACAGTCCCGTGGCGGTGCTGAGCGAGAAGCCGCGGCTGCTGTTCGACTACTTCAGCCAGCTGTTCGCGCAGGTCACCAACCCGCCGCTGGACGCCATCCGCGAGGAGCTCGTCACCTCGCTGCAGTCGACGATCGGCCCCGAGGGCAACCTGCTCGACCCCGGCCCGGCCTCCTGCCGCCGGCTCGTGCTGCCCTACCCGGTGATCGACAACGACGAGCTCGCCAAGATCGTCCACATCAACGACGAGGGCGCGCTGCCCGGCTTCCAGCCGTACGTCGTGTCCGGCCTGTTCGACGCGGCCGGCGGCGGCGAGGCGCTGGTGCGGCGGCTGGAGGAGATCCGCCGGGAGGTCTCCCGGGCCATCGAGGACGGCGCGCGGATCATCGTGCTGTCCGACCGCGGGTCCTCCCGCGAGCGGGCGCCGATCCCGTCGCTGCTGCTCACCGGCGCGGTGCACCACCACCTCATCCGGGAGAAGTCCCGCACCCGGGTCGGCCTCGTGATCGAGACCGGCGAGGCCCGCGAGTGCCACCACATGGCCCTGCTCATCGGGTACGGCGCGAGCGCGATCAACCCCTACCTCGCCCTGGAGACGGTCGAGGACATGATCGCCACGGGCCGGCTCGACCTGGACCCGCGCAAGGCCGTGCGCAACCTGATCAAGGCGTACGGCAAGGGCGTGCTCAAGGTCATGTCCAAGATGGGCGTGTCCACGGTCGCCTCCTACACCGGCGCGCAGATCTTCGAGGCCCTCGGCCTCGGCGCCGAGGTCATCGACCAGTGCTTCGCCGGCACCACCTCCCGCCTCGGCGGCGTCGGCTTCGACGTGCTCGCCACGGAGGCGCTGGAGCGGCACGCACGGGCCTACCCCCGCGCGGAGAACCCGCACCGGCGGCTGGAGGTCGGCGGCGAGTACCAGTGGCGCCGCGAGGGCGAGCCGCACCTGTTCAACCCGACCACGGTCTTCAAGCTGCAGCACTCCACCCGCACCCGGCGGTATGAGATCTTCAAGGAGTACACGTCCCTCGTGGACGGGCAGTCCGAGAAGCTCATGACGCTGCGCGGCCTGTTCAGGCTGCGTCCCGCCGGCGCGCCCGTGCCGATCGACGAGGTCGAGCCGGTCGAGTCGATCGTCAAGCGGTTCTCCACCGGCGCCATGTCGTACGGCTCGATCTCGATGGAGGCGCACGAGACGCTGGCCATCGCGATGAACCGGCTCGGCGCCAAGTCGAACACCGGCGAGGGCGGCGAGGACCCCGAGCGGCTGTACGACCCCGAGCGGCGCAGCGCGATCAAGCAGGTGGCCTCCGGCCGCTTCGGCGTGACCAGCGAGTACCTCGTCAACGCCGACGACCTGCAGATCAAGATGGCGCAGGGCGCCAAGCCCGGCGAGGGCGGCCAGCTGCCCGGCCACAAGGTGTACCCGTGGATCGCCAAGACCCGGCACTCCACGCCCGGCGTCGGCCTCATCTCGCCGCCGCCGCACCACGACATCTACTCGATCGAGGACCTGGCCCAGCTCATCCACGACCTGAAGAACTCCAACCCGCGCGCCCGCGTCCACGTGAAGCTGGTCGCCGAGGTCGGGGTCGGGACCGTGGCGGCGGGCGTCAGCAAGGCCCACGCCGACGTCGTGCTGATCTCCGGCCACGACGGCGGCACCGGCGCCTCCCCGCTGACATCGATCAAGCACGCGGGCGCCCCCTGGGAGCTCGGCCTGGCCGAGACCCAGCAGACGCTGCTGCTCAACGGGCTGCGCGACCGCATCGTCGTGCAGGCCGACGGCCAGCTCAAGACCGGCCGCGACGTGATCATCGCGGCGCTGCTCGGCGCCGAGGAGTACGGCTTCGCCACCGCTCCGCTGGTCGTGTCCGGCTGCGTCATGATGCGGGTCTGCCACCTCGACACCTGCCCGGTGGGCGTGGCCACGCAGAACCCCGAGCTGCGCAAGCGGTTCACCGGCAAGCCCGAGTTCGTGGTGAACTTCTTCGAGTTCATCGCCCAGGAGGTGCGCGAGTACCTCGCCGAGCTCGGCTACCGCTCGCTGGACGAGGTCATCGGGCGGGCCGACCTGCTCGAGACCACCCAGGCCGTCGAGCACTGGAAGGCCTCCGGCCTCGACCTGTCGCCGATCCTGCACCAGCCGGAGCTGCCGGAGGGCACCCCGCGCCGCAAGGTCGTCGAGCAGGACCACGGGCTCGACAGGGCGCTGGACAACACCCTGATCCAGCTCGCCGAGGGCGCGCTGAAGCTCGGCGAGCCGGTGACGCTGGAGCTGCCCATCCGCAACGTCAACCGCACGGTCGGCACCATGCTCGGCCACGAGGTGACCAAGCGGTACGGCGGCGCCGGCCTGCCGGACAACACGATCGACGTGTCGTTCACCGGCTCGGCGGGCAACTCGTTCGGCGCGTTCGTGCCGCGCGGCGTCACGCTGCGGCTGACCGGCGACGCCAACGACTACCTCGGCAAGGGCCTGTCGGGCGGCCGGATCGTCGTCCGCCCGCACCCCGACGCGCCGTTCGAGGCCGAGACGCAGGTCATCTCCGGCAACGTCGGACTGTACGGCGCGACGTCCGGCGAGGTCTTCGTCCGCGGCGTCGTGGGCGAGCGGTTCTGCGTCCGCAACTCCGGCGCGACCGCCGTCGTCGAGGGCGTGGGCGACCACGGCTGCGAGTACATGACCGGCGGCCGGGCCGTCGTCCTCGGGCCGACCGGCCGCAACTTCGCCGCCGGCATGTCGGGCGGCGTCGCGTACGTGCTCGACCTGCGGCCCGAGCGGGTCAACCGCGAGATGGTCGAACTGGAGGCGCCTGACGACGAGGACGCCGAGTTCCTGCGGGAGATCGTCGACAGGCACTTCGCGGAGACCGGGTCCACGGTGGCCAAGGCGCTGCTCGCCGACTGGGACGCCGCGCTCGGCCGCTTCTCCAAGGTCATGCCGTCGGACTACAAGCGGGTCCTGCTGGCGCGGGCCGCCGCCGAGGCCGAGGGCCGCGACATCGACGAGGCGGTCATGGCCGCCGCACACGGATAAGGGGGGTACACCGATGGCTGACCCGAAGGGGTTCCTGACACACGGGCGCGAGCTGCCGGCGCGCCGCCCGGTCGACGTGCGCATCCGCGACTGGCGCGAGGTCTACGAGGACTTCCCCAAGCCCGCGCTCACCAAGCAGGCGGCCCGCTGCATGGACTGCGGCATCCCGTTCTGCCACAACGGCTGCCCGCTCGGGAACCTCATCCCCGAGTGGAACGACCTCGTCTACCGCGACGACTGGCGTGAGGCCATCGAGCGGCTGCACGCGACCAACAACTTCCCGGAGTTCACCGGCCGTCTGTGCCCGGCGCCGTGCGAGTCGGCGTGCGTGCTCGGCATCAACTCCGACCCCGTGGCGATCAAGCGGGTCGAGGTCGAGATCGTCGACCGCGCCTTCGCCGAGGGCTGGGTCACGCCGCAGCCGCCCGCCGTGAAGACGGGCCGTAAGGTCGCGGTCGTCGGATCGGGCCCGGCCGGCCTCGCCGCCGCGCAGCAGCTCACCCGCGCGGGGCACGACGTGGTCGTGTTCGAGCGGGCCGACCGGATCGGCGGGCTGCTCCGCTACGGCATTCCCGAGTTCAAGATGGAGAAGCGGCACGTCGACCGCCGCATCGCCCAGATGGAGGCCGAGGGCACCGAGTTCCGCACCGGCGTCGACGTCGGCGTGGACGTCACGGTGGAGCGGCTCCGCGAGGAGTTCGACGCGGTCGTGCTGGCGGGCGGCGCCACGGCGTGGCGCGACCTGCCGGTGCCCGGCCGCGAGCTCAAGGGCGTCTACCAAGCGATGGAGTACCTCCCGCCGGCCAACAAGGCGCAGGAGGGCGACTTCCCCGAGTCGCCGATCTCGGCGAAGGGCAAGCACGTCGTCGTGATCGGCGGCGGTGACACCGGCGCCGACTGCATCGGCACGGCGATCCGGCAGGGGGCCCTTTCTGTCACCCAGCTGGAGATCATGCCGCGGCCGCCGGCGGCCCGTCCGGGCAGCCAGCCGTGGCCGACGTACCCGCTGCTGTTCAAGATGGAGAGCGCGCACGAGGAGCTCGAGGCCGGCGCGGGCGACCGCGTGTACGCCGTGTCCACCACGGAGTTCGCCGGCGACGACGAGGGCAACGTGCGGGCGCTGCGCCTGGTCGAGGTCGAGGGCCCGGCGGCGGGGTTCAAGCCGATCCCCGGCACCGAGCGGGAGATCCCGGCCGAGCTGGTCACGCTCGCGATGGGCTTCCTCGGCCCGGAGAAGGGCGCGCTGCTGAACGACCTCGCGGCGCTGTCCGGCGACCCGGAGTCGTTCTTCGACGCCCGGGGCAACGTGGCCAGGAACGCGTCGTACGAGACGTCGGTCGAGGGCGTGTTCGCGGCCGGCGACATGGGCCGGGGCCAGTCGCTGATCGTGTGGGCGATCGCCGAGGGCCGGTCGGCGGCGGCGGCGGTCGACCGCTACCTGAGCGGGCGGACCGTCCTGCCCGTTCCCATTCCGCCGACGGCGCGGCCTCTCGTCTGAGAGATGTATCCGGCGGCCGTGGTCCCAGGGGATCGGACCACGGCCGTCCGGCTTTGAGGGGATAAAACGGGCATATCCCTGTTCGGTAGTCGGCTTGCGAGCGTGCGCGGCTGCCGGGAGGATGCTTCAGCCCGGATCGAGGGGCCCCGGCACCGGGGGCCCGCAACCGAGGAGGATCGTTGTACGCACGGGGGCGGCTCGCCGGGGCCATCATGTCCATCACGCTGCTCGGCGGGCTGGGGGCCGCGGGCCTGCAGGGGACCGCGACCGCGTCCGAGCCTTCGCAGGACTACCTGGTCTTCTACACCGACGGCGGCCGGGCCGCCGCGCAGCGGGCGGTCGAGGCGGCCGGAGGCACGGTGCGGGGGCGGGACGACAAGCTCGGCTACCTCGTCGTGCGCGCGTCAGACCCGGTGAAGATCGGCGCCGACCCCTCCGTGGTCGGCGTCACGCTCGACCGTCCCGTCGGCAAGGCCGCGGACGTGCCCGCCTCGGCCGGCGCGCGGGCCGCCGGGACGGGCGTGGCGGACATCGGGAAGGCGCCCGGCGGCGACCCCCTGTCGGACCGCCAGTGGGACATGAAGATGATCGGCGCCACGCCCAATGGCTCGTACGCCAAGGCCCGGGGCAGCCACAAGGTGCTCGTGGGCGTCATCGACACCGGGATCGACGGCAAGCACCCCGACATCGCGCCGAACTTCGACCGGGCGCTGAGCCGCAACTTCGTGATCGACCAGCCCACCGACGAGAACGGCAAGAAGCTCGACGGGCCCTGCGAGCACAAGGGCTGCAAGGACCCGGCGGACGTCGACGACGACGGCCACGGCACCCACGTCGCGAGCACGATCGGCTCGCCGATCAACGGCCTCGGCGTCAGCGGGGTCGCCCCCGACGTCTCGCTGGTCAACCTCCGCGCCGGCACCGACTCGGGCTTCTTCTTCCTCAAGCCCACCATGGACGCCCTGGAGTACGCCGCCGACGTCGGCGTCGACGTGGTCAACATGAGCTTCTACGTCGACCCCTGGACGTTCAACTGCGCGAACAACCCCAGCGACACGCCCAGGGAGCGGCTGGAGCAGCGGGCGATCCTGGAGGGGATGCGCCGGGCGGTCAAGTACGCCCGCGCGCACGGCGTCACGCTGGTCACGGCCATCGGCAACGCCGGCGGCGACCTCGGCAAGCCGAAGACGGACACCACCAGCCCGGACTTCCCGCGCGGGGCGGAGAAGAAGCGGCCCATCGACAACACCTGCCTCAACGTCCCCGCAGAGCTCGACGGCGTCATCTCCGTGTCGTCGGTCGGCCCCAGCGGGCGCAAGGCGGGATACTCCGACTACGGCGTCGAGCAGACCGACATCGCCGCGCCGGGCGGCGACATGTTCGACGGCGGCACCGATCTCAAGGGCGCGACCCGGGAGATCCTGGCCGCCGCCCCCGAGCACGTCCTGCGCGCAAAGGGCCTCCTGTTCGCGAACGGCAAGCCGAAGACGGCCTCGGTCGTCCGCGACTGCCAGGGCGGCAGATGCGCCTACTACCAGTACATGGAGGGCACGTCCATGGCGGCGCCGCACGTCACCGGCGTGGCGGCGTTGATCATCGGCCGGTTCGGCAAGCCGGGCAAGGGCGGGCTCCAGATGGACCCCGCGCAGGTGGAGCGCCTGCTGTACGCGACGGCGATCCCGAAGGGCTGCCCCACGCCGCGGGCCTACCGCTACGGCACCGGCGAGACCGCGGTCTGCGAGGGGCCCACGGACAAGAACGGGTTCTTCGGCCACGGGCTGGTCGACGCCGCCCGGGCCGCCACCGTCTCGCCCTGAGCCTTTCCCGGGTACACACACTCGATCTGAGTACGCGCCTGAGTAACGCGCCGGATGCCCCGGCGGGCCGCGGCGGCCTACCCTCCTTCGCGGAGGAGGGCAGATCATGATCTACCGGCTCGTCTGGCAGGCCACGATGGTGGCGCATTTCCTCGTCATCGCCTACATCGCCCTGGGCGGCTTCCTCGCCTGGCTGCGGCCCCGGCTGATCTGGCCGCACCTCGGGCTGTGCGCCTGGGGGCTGGTGCAGCTCGCCGGGCTCGTGGAGTGCCCGCTGACCGCGCTGGAGAACTGGGGGCGGGCCGGGGCGGGGGAGCGCGGCCTGCTGCCCGGCGGCTTCATCGACACCTACATCGAGGGCGTCGTCTACCCGGAGGCGTACGTCACGCACGTGCGGCTGGCCGTGATCGCCGTCGTGCTCGCCTCCTGGGCCGGTCTCGCGGTCAGGATCCGCCGACGCCGCACACGTCCTGCGCGTACGACAGGAACGTCCGCTGCACCGGAGCCGGAGGCGTCGCGATGAGATAGCGCCTCTCTCCGCCGCCCACGATCCCGTAGACGGGGAACAGGTAGGCCTTCTTGGCCTCGGCGAAGGCGTGCCAGTCGCAGCGCATCGGGGTGACCTCCACGGGGATCTCCAGCCGCGTGGCGTCCGCCGGGAGCACCGCCACCGGCCGGCGCTTCCCCGAGCGGGGGAACAGCGTGTAGTGCGTGGTGGCGCCGAGATCGTCGATCGTGACCGGCTCCGATCCGCCCTTCCTGGTGACGACGAGGTTCCCGTGGAGGGCCCGGCCCGCCCGGGTCCACGTGTCCCCGAACGTCACGTCCACCGACCGGCGCAGGATGTACGCCCCGCACTCGGCCTTCACCAGGCCGTCCAGGGTGGGATCGGGGTGGCGGACCGGGAACTCCACCTTGCGCGGGGGTCCGCCGGCGACCTGGATGTGCGCGACCACCGTGGCGGGCTTGACCGGCGGGATCGCCGCCGGGTCGCAGCGCGCCTCGCCGTACGGGATCCGCAGGTCCGTGCGCGGCGTCCTGCCGAGAGTGGTGTCCACGCGGGCCGGCGGGAGCGTCGCGAACGAGCCGGTGACCAGCTGGACGTCCAGGAACCGCACCGGCGTCGTGGTGTCGTTGCGCACGGAGACTTCCAGCGCGTGGGACGCCTCGTCGCTGCGCCATTGGTTGAGCGACACCGAAACGCCCGTCGGCGGGGCCGCCGATTCGGTACCCTGGCCTCCGCACGCGGCCAGGGTGAACAGCGCCGTTATTACCCCCCAGGTCCGGGTACGTCCCATGGCTGCCAAGGCTAGGGCACGCGGATGATCGCGTGAAGTGTCTGAACATCAGGCGACGGCTGTGTGCGCCGTCACTGCAAGTGGTCTGTACCAATTAGGGTAGTGCTGTGAGTCGTCGAGCAAAGATCGTCTGTACCCTCGGGCCCGCCACCTCCTCGCCGGAGCGCCTACGCGAGCTCATCAAGGCGGGCATGAACGTCGCCCGTTTCAACCTCTCGCACGGCAGCCACGAGCTGCACAAGGAGGTGTTCGACCGGGTCAGGGCCGCCGCCGACGAGCTGGGCTGCGCCGTCGGCGTCCTCGCCGACCTGCAGGGGCCCAAGATTCGTGTCGGCCGCTTCGCCTCCGGCCCCGTACGGCTCGGCTACGGCGACGTCTTCACCATCACCACCGAGGACGTCCCCGGCGACCGGGACATCGTCTCCACCACGTACTCGGGCCTGCCGGGCGACGTCAAGCCCGGTGACACGATCCTGGTGGACGACGGCCGGCTGAACCTCGAGGTGACCGCGGTCGAGGGGCCGCGCGTCGTCACCCGCGTCGTCATCGGCGGCATGATCTCGGACAACAAGGGCCTCAACCTCCCCGGCGTCGCCGTCAGCGCCCCCGCGCTCACGGACAAGGACGAGGAGGACCTGCGCTGGGCGCTGCGCACCGGCTTCGACATGATCGCTCTGTCGTTCGTCCGGTCGCCGGACGACGCCGCGCTCGTCCACGCGATCATGGAGGAGGAGGGCGTCAGGCTCCCGCTCCTCGCCAAGATCGAGAAGCCGCAGGCCGTCGACCGTCTCGAGGAGATCGTCGACGCCTTCGACGGCGTGATGGTCGCCCGCGGCGACCTCGGCGTCGAACTGCCGCTGGAGCAGGTGCCGATCGTCCAGCGCCGCATCATCGAGCTGTGCCGGGAGAAGGCCCACCCGGTCATCGTGGCCACCCAGATGCTCGACTCGATGATGAGCGCCCCCAGGCCGACCCGCGCCGAGGCGTCCGACGTCGCGTACGCGGTGATGGACGGAGCGGACGCGGTGATGCTGTCCGGCGAGACCTCGGTGGGCACCTATCCCATCGAGTCGGTCGCCACGATGGCCCGCATCGCGGTCGCCGCGGAGGGCACCTACCTGCAGGCCACCCACACCCTGGAGCGCCTGCCGGAGACGACCGGCGGCGCCATCGCCCGCGCCGCGGCCGAGGTCGGCGCGATCGTCAACGCCAAGGCCCTGGTGGCCTTCACTATGTCCGGCGAGACCGCCCGGCGGCTGGCCCGCTACCGCTCGCCGATCCCGCTGCTGGCGTTCACCTCCAACCCGCTGGTGCGCGGCCAGCTCGCGCTGACGTGGGGCGTGGAGACCTTCGAGGTGCCGTTCGTCCACCACACCGACGACATGGTCCGCCAGGTGGAGGCCTCGCTGCTGTCGCTCGGCGTCTGCGAGAAGGGCGACAAGATCGTCGTCGTGGCCGGCTCGCCGCCCGGCAACCACGGCTCCACCAACTCGCTGCGCGTCCACACCATCGGGTCGGCGGTCGCCCACCCGCGCTGAGGCGGCTCCGCCGGGCTGTGACACCCGGCGGCGGGCGAAAAGCCCTTGAAGGCGCGGCGCCCTTCGACGGAGCATGGCAGGAGCGAGTCGTCCTGTCCTGTCAGACGCCGGAGGAGCGCTGCGCCCGTTGATGGACTCCCCACAGGCACAGGCACAGGCACAGGCACCGGTACAGGCATCGGGGCCGGGTGCCCGCCGGTCCTCGTGGGGCTCGTTGTGGCGGTTGCGGTCCTATCTGCGCCCCTACAGGCGCAGCCTGGTGGTGTCCTGGCTCGCGGCGCTGCTCGGGATCGCCGCAGGCACGGTGATCCCGCTCGTCGGCAAGGAGATCATCGACGGGCCCGTCGCCCACGGGGATCACGGCGGGCTGGTCCCGCTCGGGCTGCTGGCCCTCGGCCTCGGCGTGGCCGAGGCGGTCCTCACATTCGTCCGCCGATGGTCGCAGGCCGGGCCGGTCCTCGGCCTGGAGACCGCCCTCCGCGACGACATCTACCGGCACCTCCAGCGGCTGCCGATGAGCTTCCACGACCGGTGGCAGTCGGGCCAGCTCCTGTCCCGGGCGACGACCGACCTGTCCACGATCCGCCGGTTCCTCGGCTTCGGCGTGCTGTTTCTGATCATGAACATCCTGCAGCTCACCGCGGTCACCGTGGTGCTCCTGCGGATGTACTGGCCGCTCGGCCTGGTCGTCGCCGTCTCCGCCGTCCCGGTCGTGGCCCTGTCGCTGCGGTTCGAGCGGCGCTACATCGTCATCTCCCGGCAGGTGCAGGACCAGCAGGGCGACCTCGCCACCCTGGTCGAGGAGTCGGCCGTGGGAATCCGCACGGTCAAGGCGTTCGGCCGGCGCGGGCACGTCTTCGCGAACTTCGCCGCCGCCGCGCGCGAGATCCGCCGCACCTCGCTGGCGAAGGTGCGGCTGGCCTCGCGGTTCTTCACCTTCCTCGAGGTCGTGCCGAACGTCACACTCGCCCTGGTCCTGCTGCTGGGCGCGATCGCGGTCGGCGCCGGCGCGCTGACGCTCGGCACGCTGGTCGCTTTCACCACGCTGGTTCTCCAGCTCGTCTGGCCGGTCGCCTCGCTCGGGTACATCCTCGCCATGGGCCAGGAGGCGATGACCTCGGCCGACCGGGTGGTCGAGGTGCTCGACACGGTGCCCGCGATCCGCGGCGGCACGGCCGTCATCGATCGGCCGCGTGGCCATGTGCGCTTCGAGGGCGCGGGGTTCCGCTTCCCGGGAGCCGACCGTCCGGTGCTGCGCGACGTATGGCTGGAGGTGCGGCCGGGGGAGACCGTCGCCCTCGTGGGGGCCACCGGGTCGGGCAAGACGACGCTGACCGCGCTCGTGCCCCGGTTGCTCGACGTCACCGCCGGCCGCGTCACGATCGACGGGCACGACGTGCGGGACCTGTCGCTGACCTCGCTCCGCTCTGTGGTCGCCACCGCGTTCGAGGAGGCCACGCTCTTCTCCATGAGCGTGCGCGAGAACGTGACGCTCGGCCACGGGCATGCCTCCGAGGAGGAGATCAGGCAGGCGCTGGAGATCGCGCAGGCGACGTTCGCCTACGACCTGCCGTGGGGCCTCGACACCCGCATCGGAGAGCAGGGGATGTCGCTGTCGGGCGGTCAGCGGCAGCGGCTCGCGCTGGCCAGGGCCGTGCTCGGCAGGCCGCGGGTGCTCGTCCTCGACGACACCCTGTCGGCGCTCGACGTGGAGACCGAGGCGCTGGTCGAGGAGGCGCTGCGGCGGGTGCTCGCGGAGGCCACCGGCATCGTCGTGGCGCACCGCGCCTCGACCGTGCTGCTCGCCGACCGGGTGGCGCTGCTGCGCGACGGCACCGTCACCCACGTCGGACGCCACGGCGACCTGCTGTCGGACGTGCCGGAGTATCGCGAACTGCTCGCCCAGGACGCCGACCTCGACCCCGAGGGATCGATCCGATGACCGAAACGTGGCGGGGGGTGGCGGCGGAGGACCGGGACGAGATCTCGGAGCGCGTCTCCCTGCTGCTGCGCACCCGGTCCCGCCGGCTGCTCGGCGACCTGCTGCGGCCGCACCGCCGGGCGATCGCCGTGCTCACCGCGGTCATCGTGGTGTCCAACGCGGCCGGCCTGGCCCTGCCGTACCTGGTGAAGGCGGGCATCGACGACGGCATCCCGCCCATGCTGCGCGGGCAGGGCGCGGGCACGCTGCTCGCGATCGTCGGCGCGGTGCTGGCCGCCGCGCTCACGCAGGCGTTCACCCGGCAGGCGTTCCTGCAGATGTCGGGCCGGATCGGCCAGGACATCCTGCTGGAGTTGCGCCGCCGGGTCTTCGGCCACTTCCAGCGGCTGTCGCTGACGTTCCACGAGAAGTACACCTCGGGGCGGGTCATCTCCCGGCTCACCTCCGATGTGGACGCCATCGCGGAGTTGCTCGAGTCCGGTTTCGACGGCCTGGTCACGGCCGTGCTCACGCTGTGCGGCACCGCCGTCATGCTGCTCGTGCTCGACGTGCGCCTCGGTCTGGTGGCGCTGCTGCCGCTGCCGGTCCTGCTGCTGTTCACGCGGTGGTTCCGCCGTCAGTCGAGCGTCGTCTACCGCCGTACGCGGGAGGCGGTCGCGCTGGTCATCGTCCACTTCGTGGAGTCGATGACCGGGATCCGCGCGGTGCAGGCGTTCCGCAGGGAGCCGCGCAACCAGGAGATCTTCGAGCGGCTCAACGACGGCTACCGGGCCGCCAACACCCGCGGCATGCGCCTGGTCGCCGTGTTCATGCCCGGCATCAAGCTGATCGGCAACGTCACGGTCGCCGCCGTCCTGCTGTACGGCGGGCTGCTCGCGCTGCGCGGCACGGTCACGGTCGGCGTGCTCGCCGCGTTCCTGCTCTATCTGCGGCAGTTCTACGAGCCGATGCAGGAGATCAGCCAGTTCTACAACGCGCTGCAGTCCGCGGGGGCGGCGCTGGAGAAGCTGTCGGGCGTGCTGGAGGAGCGGCCCTCTGTGGCCGAACCACGGCGCCCGGTGCCGCTGCCGCGCGCCGCCGGGGCGTTGCGTTTCGAGGCCGTCCGGTTCGCCTACGGCGACGGCCCGCCGGTGCTGCCGCTGCTCGACCTGGAGATCCCCGCCGGGCAGACCGTGGCCGTCGTCGGCACCACGGGTGCGGGCAAGACCACGCTGGCCAAGCTCATCGCCCGGTTCCACGACCCGGTCGCGGGGCGGGTGCTGCTCGACGGGGTGGACCTGCGCGACCTGGACGAGGACACGCTGCGCCGCCACGTGGTGATGGTCACCCAGGAGAACTACCTGTTCAGCGGGACGATCGCGGACAACGTGCGGTTCGGGCGGCCCGGCGCGCCGGACGCGGAGATCGAGCGGGCCGCCGAGGCCATCGGCGCCGACACGTTCGTCTCGGCGCTGCCCGGCCGGTACGAGACGCAGGTCGGCAAGCGCGGCGGCCGCATGTCGGCGGGGCAGCGGCAGCTCGTCGCGTTCGCCCGGGCCTTCCTCGCCGACCCCGCCGTGCTGATCCTGGACGAGGCCACCTCCAGTCTCGACGTGCCGAGCGAGCGGCTCGTGCAGCGGGCGCTGCGGACGATCCTCGCCGACCGGACCGCGCTGATCATCGCCCACCGCCTGTCCACCGTGGAGATCGCCGACCGGGTGCTCGTGATGGAGCGCGGCCGGATCGTGGAGGACGGCCCGCCCGACCGCCTCATCGCCGGCGCCGGCCGGTTCGCCCGCCTCCACCGGGCCTGGCTCGACAGCCTCGCCTGACCCCCGATCAGGGGACCAGCAGGCGTTCCATGGCGGGACGCAGGGGCGGGCCGATCTCCACCGGGCGGCGGGTGTGCCGGTCCACGAAGACGTGGGTGAAGTCGCCCTCGGCGACCAGTGTGTCCCCGGTGAACAGGCCGAGCTCGTAGCGGACGCTGGAGCGGCCCAGGTGGCCGATCCGCAGGCCCACACTGATCACCTGGGGGAAGGACACCGAGGCGCGGTAGGAGCAGCGCGACTCGACACACAGCCCGATGGCCGGGCCCTCGTGGATGTCCAGCCCGGCCTCCTCGATCAGCCAGGTGTTGATCACGGTGTCCATCAGCGAGTAGTGCACGACGTTGTTGACGTGCCCGTAGACGTCGTTGTCCTTCCACCGGGTGGGCACGTCCCGCCAGTGCGGATACGCTCGGCGGTCGTTCACAGGCCCAGATCCCGGCCGACGATCTCGCGCATGATCTCGTTGGATCCCGCCCAGATCCGGGTCACCCGGGCGTCCATCCAGGCCCGCGCCACGCGGTACTCCCTCATGTAGCCGTAGCCGCCGTAGAGCTGCACACAGGCGTCGATCACCTGGTTCTGCACCTCGGCGGTCCACATCTTGGCCTTGGCCGCGTCGACCGCGGTCAGCTCGCCGCCGGCGTGGGCGGCCACGCACTGGTCGACGTACGCCCGCGTCACCTCGACCTTCGTCACGAGGTCGGCGAGGGTGAACTTGTTGTACTGGAAGCTGCCGATCGCCCGGCCGAACGCCTTGCGCTCCTTCACGTACGACAGGGTCTCGGCGAGCACGGCGGCGGCGTGCGCGATGTTGGTGACGGCGCTGCCGAGCCGTTCCTGGGGGAGACGCTCCATCATCGCGACGAACCCCCGGTCCACCTCGCCGATCACGTTGGCGGCCGGCACCCGTACGCCCTCGAAGAACAGTTCGGCCGTGTCGGCCTCCGGCTGGCCGACCTTGTCGAGCTTGCGCCCCCGGTGGAAGCCGGGCATGCCCTCCTCGACCGCGAACAACGTGATGCCCTTGGCCCGCTTCTCCGGGCTGGTCCGGGCCGCGACCACGACGAGGCCGGCCTGGTGGCCGTTGGTGATGAACGTCTTGGAGCCGTCGATGATCCAGTCGGAGCCGTCCCTGACGGCGGTGGTGCGCAGTGCCGCCAGGTCCGACCCGCCGCTCGGCTCGGTCATGCCGATCGCCGTGATCATCTCTCCCGAGCAGAACGGCGGCAGCCATCGCTTCCTCTGCTCGTCCGTCGTCAGCTCCACCAGGTACGGCGCGACCACGTCGAAGTGGATGCCGAAACTGGACGCCAGAGCCATGCCCACCCCGGCCAGTTCCTCGGTGAGCACGGCGTTGAAGCGGTAGTCGCCCGCCGCCGTGCCGTCGTACTCCTCGGGGACCTCCAGGCCGAGGAATCCCTGCCGGCCGGCCTCCCGCCACACCTCACGGTCGATCAGCCGGCGCTCGACGAACTCCTCGGCCCTCGGGGCGACCGAGCGGATCACGAACTGCCGCACGGAGTCGCGGAAGGCCTCGTGGTCCTCGCCGTAGATGGTGCGTCGCATCGATTCTCCAGACGATTGTTCGGTATGGGGATACTAGCGAGTAGCCTCACCGGCGCGGACGTGACCCCTCGCGGCTCAGCCCACCGGCACCGGGTAGTCCTTCGCCAGTTCGGAGACCTCCGGCTCCCTGAAGACCACCGCGCCGCCGAGCGCCGCCTTGTCGGGCTTGAGCACGTACGACGAGCGGGAGGCGGGCTTGTCGAAGAACGTGAAGTCCATCGGCGTGCCGAAGTCGCCGCCGAAGCCCGACTGGGAGCGGTGGGCGGTCAGGACGCCCTCCCGGCTGAGGTCCTTGGCCTCGCAGGCCTTCTTCATCGCCTCGTCCACGATCATCGCGGCGCTCCAGCCGCTGGCCACACCGCTGTCGAGCGTCTCGCCCGGGTACTTCGCCCGGTAGTCGGCCACCAGCTTCCGCATCGCCGGGTTCTTCACGCTGACCGGCGTCCCCGCCGACACGTAGTAGAAGTCCTTGAGCAGAGCCGGCGCGGCCGGCGTGCCGAGCAGCTGCGGGGAGTAGGCCGAGTTGCTGCCGACGAACGGCACGTCCATGCCCTTGGCGAGGGACACGCCCACCAGTGAGGCCGTCTGCCGGGGGCCCACCGAGACGAGCACGGCCTTCACCCCGGCCGCCTTGAACGCCGCCACCTGCGCGCTCATGTCCTGGTCGGTCGCCTTGATCTTCTGCTCCACGACCTGCAGGCCGAGCTTGTCCGCGGCGTACTTCGAGCCGTTCAGCGAGCTCTCGCCGTAGTCGCCCTCGAAGTACAGGTGCCCGATCTTGTCGCCGGACTTGACGCCCTTCTCCTTCGCGAGGAACTCGACCGCGTTGATCATGTCGATGTCGTACGTCGTGCCGGTCACCTGGATGGCCCGGCTGCCGAGCAGTGTGGTCGCCCACGCCATCGGGATCGTGAGCAGCTTGTCACCGTCGATGCGCTGCTTCAACGCGGTGATCATCGGGGATCCGATGAACTGCGCGATCGCCGCCGACCTGGGCGCGACCTCGGTGTAGGCCGCCACGGCCTTCTGGGTGTCGTAGCCGTGGTCGCGGACGACCAGCTCGTACTTGCGGCCGCAGACCCCGCCGCCGGCGTTGGCCTGGTCGAAGTACAGCTGCTGCGCCTGCGTCTGGCTCTTGCCGAACGACGCGTACGGGCCGGTCAGGTCGGTGAGCGCGCTCACGGTGATCGTGGTGGCCGTGACACCGGGGCCGGTCTTGACCCCGTCCCCGCTCACCGCCGCGGCGTCCGCGCCGCCGCCCGTCGCCTTGTCGCTGGCACATCCCGCGGCCGAGGTCGCGACGGCCAGGGACAGCAGGGCTAACGCCGCGATGCCGGCGCGGGTGCCGATTTCGCCCATCTGAGCTCCTTGAGTCGAACGCGGCCGAGCCGCGTGGCGAGCCCGGCCAGACCGCCGGGCAGGAACAGCACCACCGCGACGACGGCGGCGCCGTAGAGGATCCGCGCGGCCTCGGCGGGGGAGACCCCGCCGGAACCCGGCTCGGCCACCAGCGGCAGCGCGTCGCTGTAGCGGGTGAGCAACTGGGGGAGCAGGGAGACGAACGCGGCCCCGGCGACCGCCCCGGCGACCGATCCCAGGCCGCCGATAACGATCATCGCGAGGTAGTCGAGCGACAGCAGCATGCCGAAGTAGTCCGGCACGACCTGCTGGAAGACCAGGGCGACCAGCACCCCGGCGAGCCCGCCGTACATGGACGACAGGACGAACACGCCCGCGCGGTACCGGGCGACCGGGACGCCCATGACCCCCGCGGCGATCTCGTGGTCCCTGATCGTGTTCATCGCCAGGCCGGGACGGCCGCGCAGCACGCCCCGGGCGAACGCCGCCGCGCCCGCGAGCAGCGCGATCCCGAGGAACCACAGCCGTTCGAGCGACCCGAACGGCACGTTCAGCACCACCAGCTCCGGGGAATCGGCGAAGACGAACCCGAACAGCTCCATCGGCGGCACCGGCCGTCCGTTGAAGCCGCCGGTGACCGGCTCGGCGTTGAACAGGATGTGCTGGCCGACGAAGATCAGGGCGAGCGTGGCGATGCCGAGGTAGGCGCCCTTGAGGCGGCCCGCGATCGGGCTGAACAGTCCGCCGCACACGCCCGCGACGGCCACCGCCGCCACGGCCGCGAGCGGTGTGGGCAGGCCCAGGTCCGAGGACAGGTAGACGTAGGAGTACGCCCCGGCCGCGAGGAAGAAGGCATGCCCCAGGGACAGCTGCCCGGTCGCCCCGGTCAGCAGGTTGATCCCGATGGCGCCGATCGCCGCCGACATCGCGAACAGCCCCGCCTGCAGCCAGAACCCCTCCAGGTAGAACGGCACCGCCACGGCCGCCGCGAGCACCGTGAGCCACAGCGCGGCCCGCAGGGTCCGTGCCGGGAGGCGCAGCGCGGCCCGCAGGGTCCGGAGTGCGCGCCCTACGGGCGCACCGGGTACGGGTGTGGGGTCAGACACGGGCCGGCTCCTTCGTGCCGAACAGCCCGGAGGGCCGCAGCAGCAGGATCACGATCATCACGAGGAACGGCGCCGCGTCGCCGATGCCGCGGCCCAGGAAGGCGAGCTCGCTCTGGTAGCCGCTCATCAGCGTCTCGGTGACGCCCACGATCAGCCCTCCGGCCAGCGCCCCGGTGGTCGAGTCGAGCCCGCCGAGGATGGCCGCGGGGAACGCCTTCATCGCCGCCGCGGCCGTGCCCCGGTCGAGCCCCGGCGTCGGGAAGACGCACAGGAACATCGCCGCGACCGCGGCCAGCGCCCCGGCGACCGCCCACGCGCTGAGCGAGACCCGGCCGAGCCGCACGCCCATCAGCGCGGCGGTCTCGGCGTCCTCGGCCGCGGCGCGCATCGCCACGCCCCACCCGGTGAACTTGAAGGCGAGCAGGAACGCCACGATCAGCGCGGCGGCGACCACGAGGGCCACGACGCGGGTCTCGGCGACCGTGATCGGGCCCAGGCGCAGCACCCGGTCGCCCCAGGGGTCGCCCAGGGCGAGCACCTCGGTGCCGATCCGGCGGGTGAGCTCGGTCGTGAGCAGGATGTCCACGCCGATCGTGACGATGGCCAGCACGCCGCGCGAGCCGACGTGCGCCCGGCGCAGGATCAGGAACTCCACCAGCGCGCCGACCAGCGCCGCCGCCGCGATCCCCGCCGCCAGCGCCGCCCAGAACCCGACCAGCGGGTGTAGCCTGGCGACCACATAGCCACCGGCCAGCAGCAGCGACGCGTGCGTGAAGTTGACCACCTCGGTCGCCTTGAAGATCACCACGAAGCCGAGCGCGATCAGCGCGTACACGGCCCCGACCGAGATCCCGTTGACGAGCAGCTCCAGGAAGACCGCCATCACGCCTCCCCGCCGGAGTCACCCGAGTCACCAGGGTCACAGGAGTCGCCGAAGTCGCCGAGGTAGGCGCGGACGACCTCGGGGTCGCGCTGGACCGCCTCGGGCGGGCCGTCCGCGATCCGCCTGCCGAAGTCGAGCACGGTCACCGCGTCGGCGATCCGCATGACCATGCCCATGTCGTGCTCGACCAGCAGGATCGAGATGCCGAGGCTCTCGCGCACCGACTGGATGAGGGCGGCCATCTCCCGCCGCTCGCCGCCGTTCATCCCCGCGACCGGCTCGTCCAGCAGGAGCAGCCGCGGCTCCATGCACAGCGCCCGGGCCAGCTCCACCCGCTTCTGCACGCCGTACGGCAGCAGCCCCACCGGGACGGGCAGCGCCTCGCCGACGCCCGCGAACGCGGCGATCTCCTCGACCCGCGCGCCGTGCCGCACGGCCTCGCGTCTGGCCGAGGGCAGTCGCAGGCCGGCCGAGACGAATCCCGCCCCGGTCAGGCGGTGCCGGCCGAGCATGAGGTTGTCGCGGACCGTGAGATGCGGGGACAGGGCGATGTTCTGGAAGGTCCGGGCCACGCCCAGCGCCGCCACGCGGTGCGGGCGCAGCGAGGTCAGCTCGGCGCCGCCGAAGCGCACGCTGCCGGAGGTGGCGCGGTAGACCCCCGACAGCACGTTGAAGCAGGTGGACTTGCCCGCGCCGTTCGGGCCGATCAGGGCGTGCACGCTGCCCGGAGCCACGGTGAAACTGACCGCGTCGAGCGCGGTGAGCCCGGCGAAGCGGACCGTCACCTCGCTGACCACGAGCTCCGCCGGGCCGTCCCCACGGTACGTACCGACCGGTTGGTTTGCCGAGGGCGTCCGGAGGCGCCTGGCCGGGTGTGCGTGCGATTCGCCGCGGTGGCGGGTCATGCCGTCCATCTCGCCAGCCTGGTCCTCTCGTGCCTCTCGTGGCCGTCGGCGGGGCCGGAGTCGGTACCGACCGGTCGGTCTGTATCGGGCACGCCGACGCCGAGGTAGCGGCGGCGCACCTCGTCGCTGGCCGCCAGGTCCGCGGCCGGTCCCGACAGGGTCACCTCGCCCACCTCCAGCACGTACGCCCGCTCGGCCAGCGCGAGCGCCATCGCCGCGTTCTGCTCCACCAGCAGCACCGACGTGCCCTGGGCGTTGATCTGCCGTACGGTGCCGGCGATCCGGGCCGCCATCAACGGCGCGAGTCCGAGGGTGGGCTCGTCGAGCAGCAGCAGCGAGGGACCGGCCATGAGCGCCCGGCCGATCGCCAGCATCTGCTGCTCGCCGCCCGACAGCAGGCCCGCGCGCTGGTGCGCCCGCTCGGCCAGCACCGGGAACAGCTCCAGGACCCGCTCGCGGGCCGCCGCCGCGCGCCTGGCGGGCACGCCCAGCGCCCCGGCGCGCAGGTTCTCCGCCACGGTCATCCGGGCGAACACCCGACGTCCCTCCGGCACCTGGACCACGCCGCGCCGCACGACGGCCGCCGCCTGCGCGCCGTCCAGGCGGGACCCGCCGAAGGAGACCGTCCCCGACGTGATCGCGCCCCGGTGGAACCGCAGCGTCCCCGACACCGCACGCAGCAGCGTCGTCTTGCCCGCGCCGTTCGCGCCGAGCACCGCGGCCACCGCGCCCCGGGGCACGGCCAGGTCGACGCCGCGCAGGGCGCGCACGGGGCCGTACCGCACCTCCAGGCCCCGGATCTCGAGGCCCCCGGTCTTTGGGC
This sequence comes from Microbispora sp. ZYX-F-249, assembly GCF_039649665.1. Lineage (NCBI taxonomy): Bacteria > Bacillati > Actinomycetota > Actinomycetes > Streptosporangiales > Streptosporangiaceae > Microbispora > Microbispora maris. The sequence continues at coordinate 50,774 of NZ_JBDJAW010000018.1, forward strand.
CACCGGTCCCCGGGCCCGACTCACCAGACATCCGCGCCTCCTGTGACTTCGATGAAGGCACACCCAACCCAGCGCGGTCGAGGGCCGTCCAGCGCCGGGAGTCAAGTCGGGACACCAGCCCATGCCCGCCGGTCGTGTCCTGTGCTCCAGCACAATCCCGCATCACGAAACGAGAACCGAACCTTGTTCCGGAGGCCGTCGGCTGGCACATTCGGGACATGAGGTCCAGGACGGACGCCGAGGTCCGGGAACTGCTGCGGACCTCCGCCGCAGGACTGCTGGAACGGCTCCCTCAGCTCGCCGACGAGCTGGTGAAGCGCGGCAGGGCCAGCGACGAGGCCTACCGCATGACGGTCCCCTACGAGGACCACTGGAAGAGCACCCATGAAGGGCTGCGGGTGGGCATCACCGCGATCCTGCAGCCCCGGCACGAGCGGCGCGACGTCGCCTACGCGCAGACGGTCGGGCACAGGCGGGCCGAGTTCGGGCTTCCGCTGGACTCGCTCATGCGCAGCTACCGCCTGGCCGCGCAGGTCACCTGGAACGGCGTGATCGACATCATCGGCGACCAGGGCCAGGAGCGGCTGCCCGCGCTGCTGCGCAGCGCCACCCACGTGTGGCACGCCATCGACCGGCAGGCCGTGGCGGCGGCCGACGCCTACCGCCGCCGGGAGAACGAACTGCTCGGCCGGACCAACCAGCGCGTCAACGCCATGCTCGACGCCCTCCTCGAGGGACGCGCCGACCCGGCGGTGGCCGGTGTGGCCGCCGGCGCCCTCGGCCTGCCGGAGCACGGCCGCTATGCGGTCGTCACAACGCGGCTGCCCGCACAGCCCGACCGCGTGCACCGTCCCGACGAGATCGGCGGGCTGCGCTTCCTGTGGCGCATGCGCCCGGACCTGGAGATGGCGGTCGTTTATCTCGGTGACCGGGAGCTGGACGACCTGGTCGCCGCCATCACCCCGGTCGTCTGCGCGAGCGCCGGTGTCAGCCCGGTGGTGGAGAGCCTCGCCGATCTCGGCACGGCCCGTCGCCTGGCGGAGGTGGCCATGCGCACCTGCTCGGGGACCGCGCCGGAGGTCGCGCGGCTCGACCGGCGGCTGCCCGCCGCGCTGGTGGTCTGCCAGCCGGAGCTGGCCGGGCACCTCGCGGGCGGCGTCCTCGGCCCGATCGTCTCCTCGCCCGACGGCGGCGTGCTGCTGGCGACACTTGACGCGTGGCTGCGCTGCGAGGGGTCGGCGGCGCGGGCGGCGGCCGAGCTCTACTGCCACCGCAACACCGTCTTCAACCGGGTGCGCCGCATCGAGCAGCTCACCGGCCGGTCGCTGGCCCGTCCCCTGGACGTCGTCGAGCTCTCCCTCGCCCTCGACGCCGTCCGCCTCCTCCCGGGCGGCTGATGATCGCGGGGCTCAGAACTTCGGACCCACGAACTCGTCGAGGCGGGCCACGGCGTCCCGCCTGGCGACCGAGATCTCGTTGCGTTTGTTGTAGCGCCATGCGACGCCGAGACGGTCCAGCGCCTCCCCGTACAGCCTGAGGATGTCGGCGGACTCGTTCTTGAACAGGTAGCGCGGGTACTCGTACCACTTGTCCTCGCCGCCGACCGGCCGCCGAACCCGGTTCGTCCCGCGGTAGCCGTCGGAGTGGATGAGCCCGCGCGCGAGAGGGCCCGGATGTTCGGTGACGATCTCGTGCTGCCAGTCCGCCAGGACGATGGCCCGCTCATGCTTCTTCCCGGGTCCATGCTGCGGAAAGAGACAGGCCCAGTGCGTCGAGTAGCTCTTCACCTCCGTGCAGCCGGTGTGCTGCCGTCGGCTGACGGAAGAGGTCGGCATAACTGCAGCGAGATTTCGGGCCGCAGCCTCGATCAGCCCCGGCCAGCTGTCGCCGCAGAAGATGGACAGCCGGTGGACCCGCTTGGGACCCAGCGAGATGTGGCCGTCGCCGAGATAGAGGCCGAGCAGATAGGAGTACGACGGCCGGTCGAGCGGGCGGTTATAGCAGCGAGGGCAGGAGCCGTTGCGCCTGCGGTCCTCATCCTCCCGGACTCGCCGAACGCCGGTGCGCCATTTCTGGACCGCACCGAGGGAGACGCCGCAGAAGGCGGCCACCTCGCGGTCGTTGTAGCCGAGAGCCGAGAGGCGTAGGGCGCGGTCGACGGGTTCACGAGGGTGCATGGTTCGACCATGTCAGCCGTCACTGACAGTTTCGCGCTCGTCGCCGTGAGTGCCGGAAGCGGGATTCGAACCCGCACGCCCTTTCAGGCGGACGCTTTTGAGGCGTCTATGTCTGCCATTCCATCATTCCGGCGGCTATATCCCGATATGTCCAAGCTTGGGATGACCGCTGGCCAGTCGATCACCTTCCACCTGGCGTGGTTCTAATGTAGCGGACGTCGGTAACCTCTTGTGCGTGAGTACGCAGCGGCGAGTGGTGATCGCGGAAGACGAGGCGCTGATCCGCCTCGACCTGAAGGAGATGCTCGAAGAGGACGGTTACGCCGTGGTCGGCGAGGCCGGCGACGGTGAGACGGCGGTCAAGCTCGCCATGGAGCTCCGCCCCGACCTGGTGATCCTCGACGTCAAGATGCCCGTGCTCGACGGGATCTCGGCGGCCGAGCGGATCGTCTCCGAACGGATCGCGCCGTGCCTCATCCTCACCGCGTTCTCCCAGCGTGACCTGGTCGAACGCGCCAGGGACGCGGGCGCGATGGCCTACCTGGTCAAGCCGTTCACCAAGGGCGACCTGGTTCCCGCGATCGAGATGGCGGTCAGCAGGCACGAGGAGATCGCCGCGCTGGAGAAGGAGGTCTCCACGCTGTCGGAGCGGCTGGAGACCAGGAAGCTCGTGGAGCGGGCGAAGGGCCTGCTCATGGCGCAGCACGGGTGGACCGAGCCGCAGGCCTTCCGGTGGATCCAGAAGGCGTCCATGGACCGGCGCATGAGCATGCGCCAGGTCGCGCAGATCGTGGTGAACGAGAGCGGCGGCGAGGCACAGCCGCCCGCCTGAGCGTCCCCTCCCCGAACCCGGAGGAGAAGACTCCTGGTCAGGGGCCGTCCCGCTAAGTTGAGGAGTTATTACGACTCCGCATCCAAGTGCGGACAGTTCTGATGCATCCCTGGTCGGGCCGTGCCCGGCCTATGTACCTTTCAGCCATTCGATCGGGACCAGTCGGCAGCGCTGACGATTCCCGGGCCTGGATGAAGGAGATGCTTCATGATCCGCATTGCCCCCCTCGGGCGGGCGCTGGCCGTCGCCGCGGCCGCCAGCCTCGCGCTGACGGCCTGTGGCGGTGGCGAGGACAGCGCCGCGCCGGCTTCCTCGGCGCCGGCGGCCCAGTCGTCCTCCGCGCCCGCCGCCGCCACGGCGCAGGGAGACGGCGTTCTCACCGTCGGCACGCTGTTGCCGCAGACCGGTTCGCTCGCCTTCCTCGGTCCGCCGGAGTTCGCGGGTGTCGGGCTGGCGGTGAAGGAGATCAACGACGCGGGCGGCGTCCTCGGCAAGCCGGTGGTCCAGATCGACACCGACTCGGGTGACACGTCGACCAACATTGCGTCCCAGTCTGTCGACAAGTTGCTGCAGCAGAAGGCCGACGTGGTCGTGGGTGCCGCCTCGTCCTCGGTGTCGCTGTCGGTCATCGACAAGATCACTGGTGCGGGCGTCGTGCAGATTTCGCCGGCGAACACCTCCGACCAGTTCACCACCTACAACGACAAGGGCCTGTACTTCCGTACGGCTCCGCCGGACGTGCTGCAGGGCCGCGTCCTCGGCGACCTGATCCTCGCCGACGGCAACGACACGGTCGGCATCCTGGCCCTCCAGGACGCGTACGGCACGGGTCTGGCGGACAACGTCCAGAAGGCGGTCGAGGGCGGCGGCGGCCAGGTCGTGGAGAAGGTCATCTACGACCCGAAGGCGGCCGACTACTCGGCGGACGTCGCCAAGATCAAGGAAGCCAACCCGAAGGCCATCGCGCTGATCGGCTTCGACGAGACCAAGAAGATCATTCCTGAGCTCGTCAAGCAGGGCCTGACCGCCAAGAAGGTCAAGTACTACTTCGTCGACGGCAACCTGTCGAACTACGGCACGGGCAAGGACGGCTTCCCCAAGGGCACGCTCGACGGCGCGAAGGGCACCCAGCCGGGCGCCCAGGTCTCCGACGACTTCAAGGCCAAGTTGAAGACGGTCGACCCGAACCTCAAGGACTTCAACTACGGCCCCGAGTCGTACGACGCCACGATCCTCACCGCGCTCGCGGCCGTCGCGGCCAAGAGCGACGCGCCGGCGGACATCGCGGCCAAGCTGCAGGAGGTCTCCAGCGGCGGTGAGAAGTGCAAGGACTTCAAGTCCTGCAACGACCTGCTGTCGGCCGGCAAGGACATCGACTTCGACGGCGCGTCCGGCCCGATCGAGTTCAACGAGGCCGGTGACCCGGCCGAGGCGACGATCGGCATCTACGAGTACGGCGCCGACAACACCAACAAGAACGTCGCCTTCAACACCGGCAAGATCGCCGGCTGATCCACGGCGCGACTGATCCACCGCACGAGGGGGCCCGCTCGGTGGAGCGGGCCCCCTCCGCGTTCTCAGGAACGGCCGCAGGCGGCCAGGACGGCGGCGGACGCCGCGCGATACCGGCGCAACAGGCCCGGACGCCGGGAAGCGGCCGTGCCGGCCCGGGACAGGGTCTCCGCGACGCCGTCGACGGCCGCCACGGCGTCCGCGGCCGCCGCCGGCAGGCGGGGGCCGTACATCTCCAGCGTGCCGCGCAGGTAACCGAACCGGCCGCGTACGTCGCCGTCCCAGTGCTGGGCCTCCTCCCGTCCCGGCGGCAGCAGCGACAGCCCCAGGTAGCCGATGGCGGACACCACGCGGGCGCAGGGGTCGTCCCCGGCCTTCGCGCCGGTGACGTAGATCGCGCCGGTGGTGGCCGGCGAGGCGGTGGGGGGAGCGGGCGAGGTCCGCGGCCCGGGGGACGGCGCCTGGCAGGCGGACAGGCCCGCCGCCAGCGCCGCGACGACCAGTGCCGCCCGGAGGGGGGTTCGGGTCATAGGGCTCATTGTGGCCCCGGCGGTTGCCGATCAGGTGCGGATGAGGTCACAGACGTACGACGAGGGCCCCGGCGCGGGGTGCGCCGGGGCCCTCGGGGAAAGGCTCAGGCCCGGGCGAGGGTGCCCAGGTAGAGCTGGATGACCTTCGGATCGTTGATCAGGTCGCGACCGCTGGCCATGTAGGCGTTGCGGCCCTGGTCGAGCACGTAGCCCCGGTGGCAGATCTGCAGGCAGCGACGCGCGTTCTGCTCGACCATGATGACGGTCACGCCGGCCTTGTTGATCTGCTGGGCCTGGATGAAGACCAGGTCCTGCAGCTTGGGCGACAGGCCCGCGGACGGCTCGTCCAGGAGCAGGACCGACGGCTCGGTCATGAGCGCACGGCCCATGGCGACCATCTGCCGCTCACCGCCGGACAGCGAACCGGCGCGCTGCTTGCGGCGCTCGCGGAGCGCGGGGAAGATCTCGCAGACGAACTCGAACCGCTCCTTGAACTTGCCGGGCACCTGGTAGGCGCCCATCTCCAGGTTCTCCTCGATGGTGAGGCTGGGGAAGACGTTGTTCGTCTGCGGGACGTACCCGACCCCGCGGGCCACCAGCGAGTGGGCCTTGAGGCTGGTGATGTCCTCGCCGTTCAGGATCACCGAGCCGCTGCGCACCGGCACGAGCCCGAACAGGGTCTTCAGCAGGGTCGACTTCCCGGCGCCGTTGGGGCCGATGATGCCGATCAGCTCGCCCTTCTTCACGTACAGGTCGGCGCCGTTGAGGATGTTGACGCCGGGGATGTAGCCGGCGTACAGCTCGTCGGCCCGCAGGAGCGCCTTCTCGGCTCCGGCGAGGTGGTCGGAGCGGTCGACGACGGCCGCCTGGGAGACCGGCTCTGCGGGGTTGTCCGGGGTGGGGACGCGGTCCGGCTCGGCGCCGTTGTCCGGCGTGGGGGCGGTCATGCCTTCTCCTCGATCTCGGCCTCCAGCTCGGCCTCGGCCTCCTGCAGCTGCTCCTCGAACTCCTCGGCGGACATCGGCGCGTCGTGGTGGGCGCCGAGGTAGGCGTCGATGACGCGCGAGTCCGACATGATGGTGTCCGGCGGGCCCTCCGCGATGACGGCGCCCTGGGCCATCACGACGACCCAGTCGCTGATGTCGCGGACCATGTCCATGTCGTGCTCCACGAAGAGCACCGTCATGCCCTCTTCGCGCAGGTCCTTCACGTGCCCGAGGAGCGACTGGGTCAGGGCCGGGTTCACGCCCGCCATGGGCTCGTCCAGCATGACCAGCTCGGGGCCGACCATCAGGGCCCGCGCCATCTCCAGCAGCTTGCGCTGGCCGCCGGACAGCGAGCCGGCGAAGTCGTCGCGCTTGGCGGCGAGCTTGAAGCGCTCGAGGAGCTCCTCGGCGCGTTCGGTGATCTCGTCCTCCTGACGGCGCCAGCTGCCCGGGACGAGCGCGCGGAAGAAGTTCTCGCCGCGCTGGTTCTGCGCGCCGAGCCGCATGTTCTCCATGACGGTGAGCTTCGACAGGGCCTTGGTGAGCTGGAACGTGCGGACCATGCCCGCACGGGCCACCCGGTGGGCGGGCACGCCCTTCAGCTGCTTGCCGTTGAAGGTCCAGGACCCCTCGTCGGCGCTGTCGAAGCCGGTGAGCTGGTTGAAGAACGTCGTCTTGCCGGCGCCGTTCGGGCCGATGAGCGCGGTGATCGACCCGCGCTGGATCTCCACGTGGTCGACGTCGACGGCGGTGAGGCCGCCGAACCGGCGTACGACCTTGTCGACGACGAGGATCGGGTCGGGCTTGGGAACGCCGGGCTCGCGGTCGAGGCCCGCGAAGGCGGCGACCGCCGCGGCCTTCTTGGAGGGGTTGGTGTCAGCGTGCATCGAGCGCGATCTCCCTCTTGTCGCCGAAGATGCCCTGAGGCCGGAAGATGAGCAGGAGCATCAGGCCGAGACCGACCAGCATGAAGCGGACCGCGCCGATGTTGTTCACGGTGAACAACGAGGGGAGCAGGCCGGCGGAGACGGCCTCGCTGAGCGTGTTCCCGACGAAGACCAGCAGCACCCAGAAGATCGCGGCGCCGACGACGGGGCTGAAGACGCGGGCCGCGCCGCCGAGGATCACGATCGTGTACGCGTAGAACGTGAACTCCGTGCTGAACAGGTCGGGCTGCACCGACGCCTGCCCGAGCGCGAACAGGAAGCCGCCGAGGCAGCCGACCACGCCGCCGAGCACGAGGGCCTGCATCTTGTAGGAGAAGACGTTCTTGCCGAGGCTGCGCACGGCGTCCTCGTCCTCGCGGATGGCCTTGAGCACGCGGCCCCAGGGGCTCTTCATGAGCAGGTAGACCAGCCCGCAGGCGATGACTATGAGCACCCAGCCGACGGTCAGCACCCACGTCACCCGCTCGTTGAAGCTGATCGGGCCGATGCCGTACGTGCCGGGGGAGTAGGGGTTCATCGCGAAGAAGTCGCCGGAGAAGTTCTGCCGGCCGTCCGAGCCGCCGAAGACGCTGCTGAACTTGACCGACCTGAAGACGAGCCGGACGATCTCGGCCGCCGCGATGGTGACGATGGCGAGGTAGTCGGCGCGCAGCCGCAGGGTGGGGATGCCCAGCAGGAAGGCCAGCACGACGGTGGCCGCCAGGCCGATCACGATGCCGAGCCAGAACGGCAGGTGGAAGGTGGCCACGGTGACGGCCATGCCGTACGCGGCGACGCCGAGGAAGGCCGCCTGGCCGAAGTTGAGCAGCCCGGCGTAGCCGAACTGGATGTTGATGCCGATCGCGGCGAGCGCGTAGACGACGGTCTCCAGGCCGATCGAGGCCTTGACCGTGGTGATGAGGATGGTGTTCCAGTCCACGTGTGGTCTCCGATCAGCCGATGCGCTCGCGCCGGCCGAGGATGCCCTGCGGCCGGAAGAGCATGACGAGGATGAGCACCAGCAGCGCGCCGACCGTCTTCAGCTCGGTCGGCACCACGACGGTGGACAGCTGGATGAACAGGCCGACGACGATGGAGCCGACCAGGGCGCCGAACGCGGTGCCGAGGCCGCCGAGGGTGACGCCGGCGAAGACCAGCAGCAGGATCTGGAAGCCCATCTGGTAGCTGACGTTCTGCGACAGGCCCAGCATGACGCCCGCGAGCGACGCGATGGCGCCGCCGACGGTCCAGATGATCCGGATGACCCCGTCGACGTTGATGCCCGAGGAGGCCGCCAGGGCGGGGTTGTCGGCGACCGCGCGGGCGGCCTTGCCGACGCGGGTCTTGAGCAGCGCGAGCCCGACGACGATGAGCACGGCGAGCTCGATGCCCATCGCGATGAAGTTCTTCGGCGCGGCGGAGATCGGGCCGACCTGGATGCCGGGCTGGGCGTTGTAGTCCGCGAACGGGGCGCCCTCGCCGCCGAAGAAGAAGAGGAAGATGTAGCGCAGGAACAGGGCCAGGCCGATCGAGATGATCATCATGGCGACCAGGCTGCTGCCGCGTTTGCGCAGCCGCCCCCAGAAGAACCGGTCCTGGCCGTACCCGAAGACCCCGCCGATCACGACCGAGATCACCGCGGCCCAGATGAGCGGGAGTCCCACGACCACGTTGAAGAAGTAGGCGCACATCGCGCCGAACGTGAGCAGCTCGCCGTGGGCGAAGTTGGTGAGCCCGGTGGTGCCGAAGACCAGCGAGAGGCCCATGGCCGCGAGGGCGATGATGAGTCCGAGGTTGAAGCCCTCGAAGGTGAGCTGGGCGACCCGGTCCCAGAAGGAGGAGGAGTCCGAGGACGCCGAGGCGGCCCCGCCCTGCTGGCCCGCGGGGGCGAGGGCGAACAGGACGTTGCGCTCACTCCCGTCGTAGACCTGGACGTTCAGGGTGGCCCGGTCCTTGAACTTCAGCGCGACCCCCTGCGGGAGCGTCGCCTGGTCGAGTGTGACCTTGTATGTGCCCGCTTCGGGGACCGGCACCTCCCACTTGCCGTCGGCACCCGTGGTGGCGTCACCGACGGGTTTGCCGTCTTCGCCCGCCACGCTGATCTTCACGCCGTTCACCGGCTGGCCTTGGTTTTGGAGTGTGCCCTTCAGGGCCTCCCCGTCCGCCCAGGCGGGGGAGGAGAGGAGAAAGACGAGTCCACCCAGGAAGGCCGTGAACGCGATCACGGCTCTGCGCAATGGTGCTCCCTCTGGTTCAGGTCATGGCGGGGTCGTGCCCCCACTGCGGACGCGCAACATCGGTCAGGTTGCTGCGATGTTGTGGCCGGAGCATAAGCCTGAGACGCCCGTTTCGGGGTCGTTCGTCACCAATTGGTGACCATGGTGTGTCACTGACGTGAGAAAGGGTTCGCAGGTCAGGGCATGTAAGGAGTCAACCGGGTATCGCTGCTGAGGTCGCGTGCCGAAAAGTCATGAGCCCGTGGGAGGACCTTTGGGACCGTACACAGCTTCCCCGGCTCCGCACGTTGTCTACTCGGTCTCCCACGGGCTCTGGAGCCACAACGGTAGCGACCGGAGCGACTCCCGTGCAAAGAGAGTCGCAAGCCGTTCCGTTATGAGGCCCAATGCGTCGTAAGGGGTTTTCGTGGTGCTTGCCCGGCCGGTGCCTGGCCGAGTCCGGCCCGCGCGCCTCCCGGCGTCAGCGGGCGTCCCTGAGCATGCAGGTCAGACGGGCCGTGCAGACCGCACCGCCCTCGTCGTCGGTGATCTCGATCGCGTACGTCGCGAGCGTGCGCCCGCCGTGCACCCGGGTCGCGACGGCGGTGACGTGCCCCGAGGTCGCGGAGCGGTGGTGGGTGGCGTTGATCTCGACGCCGACGGCGATCCTGCCCGGCCCGGCGTGCAGGGCGGCGCCGGTCGAACCGAGCGTCTCGGCCAGCACGCAGGAGGCGCCGCCGTGCAGCAGGCCGTACGGCTGCGTGTTGCCCTTGACGGGCATCCGGCCGACCACCCGCTCCGCGCTCGCCTCCAGGATCTCGATGCCCATCCGCCGGTGCAGGTGGTCCCCGGGCGCGTTCATGAACGCCACGAACTCCTCGGGATTCGTCAAGGTCAAGGGGACGCCTCCTGTGGGAAGAGCACGGGTTTTCTGTCGTACAGGGAGACTAGGCTGCGGGTGTGCCGAAGAGTGAAGCGACCCCCACCCGTCCGTGTCTGCTGCTTCTGGACGGGCATTCCCTTGCTTATCGCGCGTTCTACGCGTTGAAGGACGCGAACCTCATGACCACGGACGGTCAGCACACCGAAGCGGTGTACGGCTTCACCTCGATGCTGGCCAACATCCTGCGCGACGAGCAGCCGAGTCACGTCGCGGTCTGCTTCGACCGGAGTGAGCCCACCTTCAGGCACGAGGCGTACGACGGCTACAAGGCCAACCGGGCGGAGACCCCCGAGGACTTCCGCGGCCAGATGCAGCTCATCTTCGAGCTGCTCGACGCGCTGCGGATCCCGCGACTGTCGGTGCCGGGCTTCGAGGCGGACGACCTGATCGCGACGCTGGCGACGCGCGCCTCCGGCGAGGACATGAGCGTGCTCATCGTGACCGGTGACCGCGACGCGCTGCAGCTCGTCGACGAGAAGGTCACGGTGCTGATGACCAGGCGGGGCATCAGCGACATGACCCGGTTCACCCCCGGCGCCGTCATGGAGAAGTACGGCCTCACCCCGGCCCAGTACCCCGACTTCGCGGCCCTGCGCGGCGACCCCAGCGACAACCTGCCGAGCATCCCGAGCGTGGGGGAGAAGACCGCCACGAAGTGGATCGTCGAGTACGGCTCGCTGGACGAGCTGGTCCGGCGGGCCGACGAGGTGAAGGGCAAGGTCGGCGACAAGCTGCGCGAGCACCTCGGCCAGGTGATCCACAACCGGATGCTGACCGAGCTGAAGCGCGACGCCCCGGTCGAGGCCGAGGTGTCCGCGCTCACCATGGGCCTGTGGGACCGCGAGGAGGTCAACAAGCTCCTCGACGCGGTGCAGATCCGCGGCGAGCTGCGCGAGCGCCTGTTCAAGGTCCTCGGCACCACCGAGCCGGAGACCGGCGAGGGTTTCGAGCTCGAGGTGACGGTGCTGGAGCCGGGCCGGGTGGCCGGCTGGCTGGCGGCCCTCCCCGAGGGCCGCGCCGGGCTGGCCTTCCAGGGCTCCTACGGCAGCGGCACCGGGCGGCTGGAGGGCGTCGCGATCGCCGGGCCGGACGGCGCCGCCTACCTCGACCCCACGCGGCTGACGGAGGAGGACGAGGCGGCGCTGGGCGCCTGGCTGGCCGACGAGAAGCGGCCGAAGGCCGTGCACGACGCCAAGGGGCCGCTGCTCGCGCTGTGGGCACACGGCCTCGACCTGCGCGGCCTCACCTGCGACACGGCGCTCGCCGCCTACCTGGCGATGCCGGGCCAGCGGTCGTTCCCGCTGGAGGACCTGGTCCTGCGCTACCTCCATCGCGAGCTGCGGGCGGAGTCCGCGCCCGGCGGGCAGACCTCCCTGTTCGAGGACGCCGACGAGGGCGCGGCCCGGGACCTGGCCCTGCGGGCCCAGGCCGTGCGCGACCTGGCCGAGGCGCTGGAGGCGCATCTTTCCCAGCGCGGCGGCACCCGGCTGGTGACCGAGGTCGAGCTGCCCCTCGTGCGGGTGCTGGCCGAGTTGGAACGGGACGGCATCGCCGCCGACCGGCAGTACTTCGCGGCGTTGGAGGCCGAGTTCGGCGCGGCCGTCAAGCAGGCGGTCGAGGCCGCCCACCAGGCGGTGGGGGAGCAGTTCAACCTCGGCTCGCCCAAGCAGCTCCAGGAGATCCTGTTCGGCAAGCTCGGCCTGCCCAAGACCAAGAAGATCAAGACGGGCTACACGACCGACGCCGACGCGCTCGCCTGGCTGGCCCAGCAGACCGACAACGAGCTGCCGGTGATCCTGCTGCGCCACCGCGACCAGACGAAGCTGCGCACCACGGTCGAGGGCCTGATCAAGGAGATCGCCGACGACGGGCGGATCCACACCACGTTCAACCAGATCGTGGCGGCCACCGGGCGGCTGTCGAGCGAGAAGCCCAACCTGCAGAACATCCCGATCCGCACGGTCGAGGGCCGGCGCATCCGCAAGGGCTTCGTGGTGGGGGAGGGCTTCGACACGCTCCTGACGGCCGACTACAGCCAGATCGAGCTGCGGATCATGGCGCATCTGTCCCGGGACGAGTCGCTGATCGAGGCCTTCGAGTCGGGCCACGACTTCCACCAGGCCACCGCGTCCCGGGTCTTCGACCTGCCGCCCGAGCAGGTGGACGCCGACCTGCGCGCCCGGATCAAGGCCATGAACTACGGCCTCGCCTACGGCCTGTCCGACTTCGGCCTGTCGGGGCAGCTCAACATCCCCGTCGCGGAGGCCAGGGCGCTCAAGGAGGAATACTTCGAGGAGTTCGGCGGCGTCCGCGACTACCTGGAGTCGATCGTCGCCCAGGCCCGCAAGGACGGCTACACCGAGACGATCCTGGGCCGCCGCCGCTACCTGCCCGACCTGACCAGCGACAACCGGCAACGCCGGGAGATGGCCGAGCGGATGGCGCTCAACGCCCCCATCCAGGGCTCGGCCGCCGACATCATCAAGGTCGCGATGCTGAACGTGCAGAAGGCGATCGAGGGCATGCGCTCCCGCATGCTGCTCCAGGTCCACGACGAGCTGGTGTTCGAGGTCGCGCCGGGCGAGCTGGAGGAGCTGACCGAGGTCGTGCGCACGCAGATGTGCCGGGCCTACGACCTGAGCGTGCCGCTGGAGGTCAGCGTGGGCGTCGGGACCACCTGGGAGGACGCCGGCCACTGATCCGCGCCGCCGGCCGGCCCCTCCCGCGCCCCGGCGGGCCACCGCCTCGCGGGGCCCGCGACCGGGCGGGGCACGCCGGACCAGGGGTCAGAGGTCGGGGGGCAGGGGTCAGGGGTCAGGGATGGCCGGTGGAGCGGGCGGCCCGGAGGTCGGTCCCATGCACGGCCAGGCCCGCCTCCTCGACCTCCAGCAGGCACGCCTCGTGCCGCTCCGACTCGAAGGCCGCCCGCCCGCCACGCAGGCCGAACAGGCGCTTGGTCAGCGCGATGTACAGCACGGCCGCGATGTTGATCAGGAGGACCGTGATCCGGAACGGGCTCACCTTCTCGGCGATCTCGTAGATCTCCACGGGGATGAACACCGAGGTGACGACCACCGAGAAGTACTCGCCCCACCGCTTCAGCAGCCACAGGCCGATGCCCTCGGTCAGCAGCAGGGCCGAGAGGGCGAGCAGGGCGAGGAAGATCCAGGTGAGGGTCGTCGTCCGCGCGCCCAGCGCGGTGCGCAGTGTGTGCACCACACCCGACTGGTCGAGGTTCCACCCGAGCTTGTGCGCCAGCGGCCTGACCAGCGGGAGGTCCTGGTCGAAGGCCCGCCGTACGGCGTCGTGGTGGGCGCGGAACCGCCACACGCCGTACGCTCCGGCGAGGACGAGCACGGCCTTGGCCCAGCGGAAGACGGCGATCAGCCGTAGCACGGCGGCGTCCCGCAGCGCCCGGCCCCGCAGGACGACGGGCGCGTCGCCGGCCGGTCCGGCCGCCCGTGGCGGGCCGAGCGTGAAGTCGCCGCAGCGCAGGCAGCGCCACGCCTCGCCCAGCGCGGTCTCGGCGCGCAGGCGGGTGCGCAGCGCCTCCTCGTCCGGGGCGTAGGTGACGTGCCCGTGCCGTCCGCAGGCACGCAGGCTCCAGTCCACAGGAAAATTGCAACACATACGAATGCGGACACGCCGGGCAGTAAGGTCAAATAACTGTGCGCAATCTTGCCCGGATGACCGCAATCGCCAATGTCGTCGTTGTCGTGATCGGACTTGTCGCGCTTGTGCTGCTGCCCCGCTCCTCGGGCGAGGAGCGGGCACAGGCGCCGGCGCACCCGCGAACACCGTCGCCCACGCCCAGCGCGGCCCCGCCACGGGCGACCGCCGAGTCGGCCAGGAAGGTCAAGGCGAACGAGGCCGGCCTGGTGCCCGTGATCATGTATCACCGCATCCTGCCCAAGCGGAGGGCGTCCATCGACCGGACTCCCGATCAGCTGCGCAGGGAACTGGAGCGCCTGGCCAAGAGCGGCTACGTGCCGATCACCGCGGCCGAACTGGTCGCCAGGAAGATCGACATCCCGGCGGGGTCCCATCCCGTCGTCCTGACCTTCGACGACGGCCATCCCAGCCACTTCGCCGTGGACCAGAACGGCATGCCGAAGAACGACACCGCCGTCGGCATCATCTACGAGATCGCGGCGAAGTACCCGAACTTCCGGCCCACGGCCACCTTCTGGGTCAACCGCGATCCGTTCGGCCTGCGCGACCGCGCGCGGCAGCGGCAGGCGGTGAAGTGGCTGCTCGACCATGGTTTCGAGGTGGCCAACCACACCTATGCCCATCCCGATCTCCGCCGGCTCTCCAACAGCAGGGTCAGCGAGCAGATCGTCCGGCAGGAGCGGCTGCTGAAGAAGATCGGCGTGCCGGACTCGACGACCATGGCGCTGCCGTACGGCTCGCGGCCGAGGAAGCTGAGCAGGGCGCACGACGGGAAGTGGGACGGGAGCGAGTACCACTTCGACGGCGTCTTCCTCGCCGGGGCGCAGCCGACGGTTTCGCCCTACGCGAAAAGTTTCCCGCGTTTCGCGATCCCGAGGATCCAGTCCAACGGGAAACAAGGGGACTGCCGGCGCTGGTGCACGACCTACTGGCTCGACTGGCTCGACAAACATCCACGGGAGCGTTATACGTCGGACGGCGATCCCGCCCGAGTGTCGGTGCCGCGCAAACTCCGGGCAATGATCTCGCCGGGCCGGGCGAAGTCGGTGATCGCTTACTAGAGGCCCGTCTGGTTGCCTCGGATTGACCCGGCTCGCTCCGTCTCATATGCTGATCGCTGCGTTGTGGGCTCGCGCGCGTCACGGACGGAGAGGGCTCGCGCTCGGTCATCTGGTGGTTACCAGGAACAGCATCATCCGGTGAACGAAAAACGGCCCGCCGCGCTCCTGTCACAACGACATCTGTCCGGTTCGGAGCAATTCCACACATGACGAGCAGCACTGAGGCCACCTCGAGCACCCCGCAGGTAGCGGTCAACGACATCGGTTCCGAGGAGGCCTTCCTCGCCGCGATCGACGAGACCATCAAGTACTTCAACGACGGCGACATCGTTGAAGGCACCGTTGTCAAGGTCGATCGAGACGAGGTCTTGCTCGACATTGGCTACAAGACCGAGGGCGTCATCCCGTCGCGCGAGCTCTCGATCAAGCACGATGTCGACCCGGCCGAGGTCGTCGAGGTCGGAGAGCACGTCGAGGCCCTGGTTCTCCAGAAGGAGGACAAGGAAGGCCGCCTCATCCTGTCCAAGAAGCGCGCCCAGTACGAGCGCGCCTGGGGCACGATCGAGAAGATCAAGGACGAGGACGGCATCGTCACGGGTACCGTCATCGAGGTCGTCAAGGGCGGCCTGATCCTCGACATCGGCCTGCGCGGCTTCCTCCCCGCCTCCCTGGTGGAGATGCGCCGCGTCCGCGACCTGCAGCCGTACGTCGGCCGCGAGCTCGAGGCCAAGATCATAGAGCTGGACAAGAACCGCAACAACGTGGTCCTGTCCCGCCGCGCCTGGCTGGAGCAGACCCAGTCCGAGGTTCGCCAGACGTTCCTCAACACCCTGCAGAAGGGCCAGGTCCGCAAGGGCGTCGTGTCCTCGATCGTCAACTTCGGTGCGTTCGTGGACCTCGGCGGCGTCGACGGCCTGGTGCACGTGTCCGAGCTGTCCTGGAAGCACATCGACCACCCGTCCGAGGTCGTCGAGGTGGGCCAGGAGGTCACCGTCGAGGTTCTCGACGTCGACATGGAGCGCGAGCGGGTCTCGCTGTCGCTCAAGGCGACGCAGGAGGACCCCTGGCAGCAGTTCGCCCGGACCCACCAGATCGGCCAGGTCGTGCCGGGCCGCGTCACCAAGCTGGTGCCGTTCGGCGCGTTCGTCCGGGTCGAGGAGGGCATCGAGGGCCTGGTCCACATCTCCGAGCTGGCCGAGCGCCACGTGGAGATTCCGGAGCAGGTCGTGCAGGTCGGCGACGAGATCTTCGTGAAGATCATCGACATCGACCTGGACCGCCGCCGCATCTCGCTGTCCCTCAAGCAGGCCAACGAGGGCGTCGGCGCCGAGGTCGAGTTCGACCCGACGCTGTACGGCATGTCGGCGACCTACGACGACCAGGGCAACTACATCTACCCCGAGGGCTTCGACCCGGAGACCGGCGAGTGGCTCGAGGGCTTCGACAAGCAGCGCGAGGAGTGGGAGCGGCAGTACGCCGAGGCCCAGGCCCGCTTCGAGGCGCACCGCTCGCAGATCGAGAAGGCCCGCCAGGAGGAGGCGGCGGCCAGCGAGGCCGCTCCGTCGTCCTACAGCGGCGAGACCGCCTCGCAGACGAGCGGTGGTGGCGCCCTGGCCTCCGACGAGGCCCTCGCCGCCCTGCGCGAGAAGCTGGCCGGCGGCCAGAGCTGATCCCGGTCTCCTGACCGGAGGTCGTGCTCCAGCCTGCACAGCATGACGAAAGGCCCCGCTCCGGCGGGGCCTTTCCGCTTTTCCGGCAACGCCAGCCCTTCGGTGCGGCCGGACGGCATGATGAACCCATGATCGAGAGCATGGATCCGCCGGGGGACGAGGCGGCGTTCGAACTGCTGGTCCAGCGGCACCGCAGGGAGATCTACGCCCACTGCTACCGGATGCTCGGCTCGGTCCAGGACGCCGAGGACGCGGTCCAGGAGTCGCTGCTCGCGGCCTGGCGGGGCCTGGCCGGGTTCGAGGGCCGTAGCGCACTGCGCACCTGGCTCTTCCGGATCGCCACCAACGTCTGCCTGCGGCTGTCCTCGCGCCGTCCCCGCCGGATGCTGTCGTCCGATCACGGCCCGGCCCGCTCCGGCACCCGCGATCTCGGGGAGCCGGTGACCGGACCGGTCTGGATCGAGCCGTGGCCCGACGACCCGCCCGCGGACGACGAGCCCGACCCGGCGGCGGCCTACCTGCGGCGGGAGAGCGTCGAGCTCGCCTTCGTCGCCGCGCTGCAACACCTGCCGGGCACCCAGCGCGCGGTGCTGATCCTGCGCGAGGTGCTCGATTTCAGCGCGGCGGAGGTCGCCGAGATCCTCGGCACCACGCCCGCGTCGGTGAACAGCGCGTCGCAGCGCGCCCGGGCGGTCGTGCGGCGGCGGATGCCGGAGCGCTCCCAGCAGGCCGAGCTGGCCGCGGTGGGCCCGGGCGGACGCCGTGCGCTGGTCGACGCGTTCATGACGGCGTGGGAACGGGCCGACGTCCCGGCGCTGCTCGACCTGCTGTCCGAGGACGCCCGGTTCACCATGCCGCCGCTGCCCGCGTGGTTCGACGGCCGCGAGGACGTCGGCCGGTTCCTGGCCGAGCGGGTGTTCGCCACGCCCTGGCGGCTGGTGCCGATCGCGGCCAACGGGCAGCCCGCGTTCGCCTGCTACCAGCACGACGGGGAGCGGTTCCGCCTGGGCGCGGTCAACGTGCTGCACCTGCGGAACGGCCGCATCTCGTGGATCGCCGGCTTCGTGGATCCCCAGGTGACCCGGCGTTTCGACGTGCCCGGGGAAATTCTCCCGCCGGAGCGATGAATCCGGCGCCGCCGATGTCTCTGATCGGGTGACGGTTCTCCATCACCGATCCGGAAGGACACCTGCCATGCGCAAGCTGATCGTCTCCGTCGTCATGTCGCTCGACGGGTACGTCGAGGGGCCGGGCCGCGACGTCATGGCCCTGCCGATGGACGACTTCTTCGACGAGCACAACCTCGAGCGGCAGCGGGAGGCCGACACGCTGCTGCTCGGCGCCACGACGTACCTGGGCCTCAAGGCGTACTGGCCGGCCGTGGCGGACGACCCGGCGCTGTCCCCGGCGGTGGTGAACAACCCCGCGGTGGCGGACCTGCACCGGGAGATCGGCCGGCGCAACAACGAGCTGCGGAAGGTCGTCGTGTCCGATTCCCTGACCGAGGAGGACACGGCGCCCTGGACCGGCACCACGACCATCGTGCGGCGGGCCGGCGCGCACAAGGTCGTCGCGGAGCTGAAGGAGCGGCCGGGCGGGGACATCCTGATGTTCGGGAGCCGCACGCTCTGGAACGACCTGCTGGCCGCCGGGCTCGTCGACGAGCTCCACCTCATGGTCGGCGCCGCCGTCCTCGGCGGGGGCACCCCGGCCTTCGGCGCCGGGCCGGTCCCGCCGCTGCGGCTCCTGGAGACCCGTCGCCGGGAGGGCTCGCAGAACGTGATCCTGCGGTACGCCGTGGCCGGCCGCGGCGAGTGAGGTCCGGAAGGCTCGCGCCTGACGGAGGCGGCCGTGCCGGTAGGGTGGCCCCCGTGGTGGAGATCACGCGGGCCCTGCCCGAGGACGCCGGGGAGATCCTGACCCTCCAGCGGGCCGCCTACGTGACCGAGGCGCAGCTCTACGGCGATCCGTTCATCGGGCCGCTGGTGGAGTCGCTCGACCAGGTGCGTACGGTGATCGGGACGGCGGTCGTGCTCAAGGCGACGGACGGCGGCCGGGTGGTCGGCGCCGTCCGGGGCCAGGTGTCGGGCTCGACGTGCCTGGTGGGCCGCCTCGTGGTCGCGCCGGACCGGCAGGGGCAGGGGATCGGCACCGCGCTGCTGGCCGCGATGCACGAGGCCGTGCCGGAGGCGGCGGCGTTCGACCTGTTCACCGGGCACCTGTCGGAGGGGAACCTCCGGCTCTACCGTCGCCTCGGCTACCGGGAGACGCAGCGGGAGCGGGTGCAGGACCACCTGACGCTGGTCCACCTGCGACGCAGCGCCGAGACGAGCACGTCCTGAGTCGTCCTGCGGCCGGGCGGCTCCGGGGCGCGACGGTGCGCCACGCGGGACGCTCCACCGTTCGGCGCCGGCTCGGACAGGCTCAGGCGAGCCGATACCCCACGCCGGGTTTCGTCGTGATGACCGGTGGTTCGCCGAGCTTGCGGCGCAACCGGCCGATCGTCACCGTCACCGTGTTGGTGAACGGGTCCGCGTTCTCGTCCCAGACCTGCTCCAGCAGCGCCTCCGCGCTCAGGAAGCCGGGGCTCGCCCGCATCAGCGCCCGCAGCAGGGCGAACTCCTTCACGGACAGGTCGAGCCGCCGGCCGTCGCGCACGACGGTCCGGCGTACCGGGTCCAGTTCGATCCCGGCCGCGCGCAGCGTCCGGGGGCGCGCGTGCGGCTGACGACGGGCCAGCGCCTGGACCCGCAGGATCAGCTCCGGGAAGTGGAACGGCTTGGTGAGGTAGTCGTCCGCTCCGAGGGTCAGACCGGTGACGCGGTCACCGGGTGTCCCGGCGGCCGTCAGCATCAGCACCATCGGGCGGTCCGGCCGCTCGGTGATCATCTGGCACAGCGTGTCGCCGTGCAGGCCGGGCAGATCCCGGTCCAGGATCACCACGTCGTACGCCGTGAGGTCGAGCTTGGCGGCGGCGGACAGCCCGTCGTGACTGACGTCGACGGCCATCGCCTGATCGCGCAGGCCCTCGGCGACGACCTCGGCGAGTGGCCGTGCGTCTTCGACGACCAGGATCCTCATGCCGGCACCTCGGCCGGGGGCGGGACGGACGGCAGCGAGATCGAGACACGCAGGCCTCCCCGCGGCCGAGCGAGCAGTTCGAGCCGCCCGCCGTGAGCGGCCGCGATCGCCGCGACGATGGACAGCCCGAGGCCGGAGCCGTTCCCGGTGCGGTCCGCGCCGAGCCGCTCGAAGGGCCGGGGGAGCCGGTCCACGTCCCGCTGGTCGAGGACGGGTCCTGCGGTCTCCACGACGAGCCGGACCTCGGCGTCCTCCCGGAAGGTCTCCAGCCGGATCCAGCCGTCGTCCTCGTTGTGCGTCACGGCGTTGTCGACCACGTTCTCCACCATGCGTGCGAGCAGCGCGGCGTCGCCCCGGGTGACCACGCCTGCCCGCAGATCCTCGGTCACGCCGAGCCGTTTCGCCGCGATCCCGGTGGCGCGATCGGTCATCGCCCGCGCGGCCAGCCGAGCCACATCGACGTCGGCGGCACCGATCAGCGCGCCGTGCTGAGCCCTCGCCAGCACGAGGAAACCGTCGAGCAGCTCATCCACCCGGTCCAGCTGCGTACGCAGCCGGTCGCCCAGGACGAGCGTCTGCCGCGCCGCGCCGGGCTTGGCCACGGCGACGTCCAGGGACGCGCGCATGGTCGCCAAGGGGGTCCGCAACTCGTGGGAGGCGTTGGCGACGAACCGGCGCTGGGCGGCGAACGACGCCTCCAGCCGCCCCAGCAGGTCGTCGATGGTGTCGGCCAGGTCCTTCACCTCGTCCGCCGGGCCGCTGACGCCCAGCCGCCGGTGCAGGTCGTCGGCGGTGATGCGCCGGGTCGCGGCGGTGATCACCCGCAGCGGGCGCAGCACCCGGCGGGCGAGCGCCCGCCCGGCCAGCACGGAGACGACCGCCATCACGGTCAGCGCGATCAGGGAGCCGATCAGCAACTGCCGGGAGTGCTGCGCGTGCACCTCGGCCAGTTGCTCCTGGAGATGACGAACGCGCTGGTGCAGCTCGTCCAGGCCGTCCGCGGCCGGGGGTGGCGGGTCGACGGGGACGCTGCGCCTTCCCTCGCCGGCGAGCAGGAAGGTGAGCGACAGCAGTCCGATTCCGGAGACGAGGAACACCCCGGCGTACAGGATCGTGAACCGCAGTCCCACCGTGCCGTTGCGCAACCTGTTCACGCCTCCAGCATGCCGGGGCGGACCTAACAACGGGGTGACAGGGACGGTTCGGACCAGGACAGCTCCGCATCCGTAGAACGGCGGCATGCTCACCAGAGAACTCCTCCACCGGGAATGGGCGGCCTTCCGCAGCCCCGCCAGGCTGATCGCCCTGGCCGCGGCGGCCCTCGTCGTGATCGCCGCCGGCCTGCTCTACGCCGCCGGCAACCGTGCGTCCTGCGTGGGGCCCTGCCCGGCCGATCCGGCCGCCGCGGACGGCTCGATCGTCGGCGACCGCTTCTGGTTCCTGCACCGCGACCTCGGCCGGGAGGGCGCCATCACCGTGCGGATGACCTCGATGACCGGCACGATCACCTATCCACCGCCCCTTCACGACCGGATCGTCACGGGCCTGGTGCCGTGGGCGAAGGCCGGGATCATCATCAAGGACGGCGTACGGCAGGGCTCCTCCTACGCGGCGCTCATGATGACCGGCGGGCACGGCGTGCGGATGCAGTACGACTACCGTCACGACGTCGCCGCGGGGGAGGGCGTCCTCGCGCCGCGGTTCCCGCGCTGGTTGCGTTTGACGCGGTCCGGCGACACCGTCACCGGTTCGGAGTCGGCCGACGGCCGGCGCTGGCACACCGTCGGGACGGTGAGGCTGGCCGGTCTCCCGGCGACGGCGAAGGTGGGGCTGTTCGCCACGTCCCCCGGCGACCTCACGCTGCGGCGGGTCGGGCTCGGCGGAGCGGTCGAGGAGAGCCGCTTCACGCAGGCCACCGGCGTCTTCGATCACGTCACGGTGGTGGGCGGGTCCGCCGGCGCGTGGCGCAGCGAGGCGGTCGGACAGATGAACCAGACCGACTGGGAGAAGTACCACAACGCCTCCGGCGCGGTCGAGAGGGACGGCGTCGTCACCGTGAGCGGGACCGGCGACATCGGCCCGATCGGGAGCGAGGGCGCCGTCACCGCCGAGAGGACGCTGGCCGGTCTGGTGATCATGTTGATCGTCGTCGTCGTCCTGGCCGCCCGGTTCGGCGCCCGGCCGGACACGGCGGTCTCTCGCCGGGTCCTGGCCGCCCGGGCCGTGGTGGCCGGCGGCGCGACCTTCGCGGCCGGGCTCGCCGCCGTCGGCGTGGTCCTGCCGGTCGGCGTCGCGATCCTGAGCGGCAACGGCGTCCCCGTGCAGCCGGTCTCCGCGCTGACCGGCGTCCGGGTCGTCGCCGGGACCGCGGCGGTGCTCGCCCTCTGCGCCGTCCTGGCGTACGGGCTGGGCGCCTGGCTGCGGCGCGGCTGGGCGGCGATCACCCTCGCGCTGTCGCTCGTCGCGGTGCCCTACGTGGTGACCGCGTTCCCGTTCCTGCCCGATGAGGTGTCGCGATGGCTGCTGCGGCTCACCCCGGCCGCGGGCTTCGCCGTCCAGCAGACGGCGGTGGAGTATCCGCAGGTGGTCGCCCACTACGCGCCGTCGGCCGGCTACTTCCCGCTCCCCGGCTGGGCCGGCTTCGCCGTGTCGTGCGCGTACACGGCGGCGGTCGCGTGGCCGGCCGTGAAGCGCACGCGGGGGAGCGGCCCGCGCACCGGCGATAGCGTGCCCGGCGCCGCGGCGACTGCCGTCGCGAACGACTGAGTCGGGCATACCGCGAACCGCCCGATAGGCTGCGGGACGTGCTGAAGGTTGGGCTCACGGGCGGCATAGGTTCGGGCAAGAGCGAGGTGTCGCGCCGGCTCGCGGCCCGCGGGGCCGTCGTCATCGACGCGGACAAGATCGCCAGGGAGGTCGTGGAGCCGGGCACCCCCGGCCTCGCGGAGATCGTCGAGGCGTTCGGCGAGGACGTGCTCCGTCCCGACGGCACGCTCGACCGGGAGCGGCTGGGCGCCATCGTCTTCGCCGACGCGGAGAAGCTGCGGGTTCTCAACGGGATCGTCCACCCGAAGGTGGGCGAGCGCAGCCGGCAGCTCCAGCGGGAGGCCCCGGACGACGCCGTCGTCGTCTACGACGTGCCGTTGCTCGCGGAGAACGACCTGGCCCCCCTCTACGACGTGGTCGTCGTGGTGGACACGCCGGACGAGGTCCGGCTGGACCGCCTGCGGCGTTTGCGCGGCATGCCGGAGGCGGACGCCCGCGCCCGGATCGCCGCTCAGGCCTCCCGCGAGGACCGGCTGAGGATCGCCGACATCGTCATCGGCAACGACGGCTCCCTGGAGGAGCTCGACGCCCGGGTGGAGAAGGTCTGGCAGGACCTGAGCGGCCGGGTCGCCCGGAAGGGCTGACGCTTCCCGAATCTACAACGTAAAGGCGTCGGAACGACGGCGGCTCGATCTTGACGGGCCTTGGCTAATGCCATTAGCCTTTGGGCTATGCACTTGAGCCTGGAGGACCGCATGACGGAGTTCCTGAAGATCGGTGATGGCGAGATCGCCTACGACGTGACCGGGGCGGGCCCGCTGGTCGTGCTGGTCCCCGGCATGGGGATCACCCGGAACACCTACCGATTCCTCGCCCCGGCGCTGGCCGCCGCCGGGTATCGCGTGGCGACCATGGACCTGCGCGGGCACGGCGAGTCGAGCCTCGGCTGGGACTCCTACACCCGCACCGACACCGCCGACGACATCGTCGCCCTGATCGAGCACCTGGGCGGGCCCGCCGTCGTCGTCGGGCACTCCTTCGCCGGGGGATCGGCCACGATCGCGGCGGCACAGCGGCCCGAACTGGTCACCGCAATCGTGGAGATCGCCCCCTTCACCCGCGCCCAGAAGCCCGACCTGGGCGGCCTGCTGAGCAACGGCCACTACCGCAAGGGCATGACGCGGCTCATGGGCGTGGCGCTCCTGCGCAGCATCGGGCTCTGGAAGAGCTACCTCGACCACGCCTATCCCGGTGTCAAGCCCGCGGACTGGGCGGACTACATGGCCGCCCTGGACAAGGACCTGCGCAGGCCGGGCCGCATGGCCGTGGTGAGCGCGATGGGCGCGTCCGCGCCCACGGACGCCGGCGCGCACCTCGGCGGCGTCCGCTGTCCCGCCCTGGTCGTCATGGGCACCCGCGACCCCGACTGGGCCGACCCCCGGGCCGAGGCGGACGGCATCGTGGCAGGAATGCCGCAGGGGCTCGGCGAGGTGGTGATGATCGACGGAGCGGGGCACTACCCGCACGCGCAGTATCCCGACGAGGTCGCCGCCGCGATGCTCGCGTTCCTCAAGGAGCGGGCCCGTGGCTAGGGCGCCCCTGTCCCCGGACGCCGTCGTCGACCTCGCGCTGCGGATCGTGGACGAGGAGGGCCCGGACGCGCTCACCCTGTCCGCGGTCGCCGGGCGCGCGCAGGTCGCCACCCCCTCGCTCTACAAACACGTACGCAACCTCGCCGAGCTGCGGGTCCTCGTCTCCGGGCGGGTGCTGGGCGAGCTGACGGAGGTCGCGAGCGAGGCGGTGCTCGGCAGGTCCGGCGACGAGGCGCTGCGCGCCCTGATGGACGGCTGGCGCTCCTACGCCGCCCGGCATCCGCACCGTTACTCGGCCCTGATCCAGGCGCCCAGGCCGGAGACGGCCGAGGCGGGGGACCGGCTGATCGGCATCATCCTCGCCGCGCTGCGGGCGTACGGGCTGGAGGGTTCGGCCGCGATCCACGCGGTCCGCTGCCTGCGCGCCGCCATGCACGGCTTCGCGGTCCTGGAGGCGGCGGGCGCCTTCCAGCTCGGTGAAGACCTCGACGAGAGCCACGCCCTGCTGGCGCACATGGTCGTCTCCGGGCTCCGGACCCTGCCTAGAACGGCTCGTCCAGAGCCAGCCGCCTGACCTCGGGCAGGTACTCGTCCAGCTCACCGGGTTCGAACCGGCACATGCCGATCACGTACCAGAACTGGCCCGTCACGTCGCCCTCCAGCTTGTACAGCCCGCTGGGCGAGTACGCGGCCCAGCCCTCCGACAGGCCGAGCAGGGTGGCGCGGGGCTCGCGGCGGGCGACGTCCCACAGGATCACCACGCCGTCGTCCCCGGCGCTGGCGAGGACGTCCCCGGAGGGGTGGAAGGCGACCGACCAGATCCGGCGGCCGTGCCCGGCGAGTGACCCGGCGCGCGCGCCGGAGGCCGGGTCCCACAGGTGGACGGCGAGGTCGTCCCCGGCGGTGGCGAGCAGGTCGCCGGACGGGCTGAACGCCGCCGTCCACAGCCGCCCGCCCCCGTCGAGCACGCGCAGGCACTCGCCGGAGGCGGCGTCCCACAGGCGTGCGGTGCCGTCGTTGCTCGCGCTCGCCAGCAGGTCGCCCGAGGGGGAGAAGGCCACCGCGTACACCCGGTCGCCGTGCCCGCTCAGCGTCGCCACCCACCGGCCGGTCGGCGCGTCCCACAGCCGGACCTTGCGGTCGTCGCAGCCGGTGGCCACGAGCCGGCCG
Source organism: Microbispora sp. ZYX-F-249 (assembly GCF_039649665.1). NCBI lineage: Bacteria > Bacillati > Actinomycetota > Actinomycetes > Streptosporangiales > Streptosporangiaceae > Microbispora > Microbispora maris. Next base: position 75,908 of record NZ_JBDJAW010000018.1, read on the forward strand.
TCCGGGCTGAACGCGATCGACCTGACCCGTCCCCGGTGCCCGGTCAGGTTGGCGACCTGGCGTCCGGAGGGGCGGTACCACAGCCGGACGCTGTCGTCGTCGTTCGCGGTGGCCAGCAGTTGCCCGTCGGGGCTGAACGCCTCCGCCCACACGTGGTCGGTCTCCACGTTGAGCTCGCGCTCGTACGTCCCGGCGGCCGGGTTCCACAGGTAGACGCCGCCGTCGTTGCTCGCGGTGGCGAGCAGCGGGCCCGCCGGGCTGAAGACGGCCGACACCAGCCGGTCGGCCGTTCCGGTGAGCGAGCGCAGGCGGCGGCCCGTGGCCGGGTCCCACAGCCGTACGTAGCCGTCGTTGCCGCAGGCGGCGAGCATGCCGCCGTCGGCGGAGAACCGCACGGACGTGACGCGGCGGCCGTGGCCGCGCAGCGTCTGGACGCACTGACCGGTGTGGGGGTCCCACAACCGGGCGGTGCCGTCGTTGCTGCAGGTCGCGAGCTGCCGGCCGTCCCGGCGGAACGCGAACGGCCACACCGATCCCCGGTGCCCGGTCAGCTCGGCCCGCGACTGTCCGGTGCGGTGGTCCCAGAGCCGGACGACCCCGTCGCTGTCCCCGGTCGCCAGCAGCTCGCCGGTGGGATCGAACAGGACCTGGTAGACGGCCCCGCGGTGCCCGGGCAGGCTGCCGGCCGCCGCGCCGGTGACCGGGTCCCACAGCCGTACGGCTCCCTCGGTGTCGCCGGAGGCGAGCAGCCGGCCCTCCGGATGGAAGGCGAGGGTGTAGATCCGTCCGGGATGACCGGTCAGCTCGTGCAGCGCGGCGCCGGTTCGGGGGTCCCAGACGCGCAGCACGCCCTGGCCGTCCCCGGCGGCCAGGCAGGTGCCGTCGGGGCTGAGGACGAGGCGGTAGACGGCCCCGCTGTGGCCCTGCAGGTGGTGCCGCACCCGCCCGGTTGCGAGGTCCCACACGCGGATCGCCCCGGCGCTGTCGCCGGTCACCAGCAGTCCCGGCAGGAACACGGCCGTGTAGATCGGGGCGGTGTGACCCGGCAGCTCCCACACCGGCTCCCCGGACCTCCAGACCCGCATGATCCCGTCCGCGCCGCCGGCCGCGACCAGGTCGCCGGAGGTGACCACGGGCCACACCCCCTCGGCGTGGGCGCGCAGGACGTGGGACGGCTCGCCCGTGGCCGGATCCCACACCCGGACGGTTCCGTCGCTCGCGCCGGTCACCAGCCCGGCCTCGCCGTAGGCGACCTTGTAGACGCGGCCCCGGTGGCCCTGCAGCGTGCGCAGGACGGACCCGGTGACGCTGTCGCAGACCAGGACGCCGCCGTCCTCCCCGCCCAGGGCGAGCACACCGCCGTCGGGGCGGTAGGCGACCGGTTCGGGCAGGCGGCTGCTCTCGAAGTGATAGCCGTACGGCACGCCGACGACGGCGGGGGCCGGCTCGGCGCCGACCCGCCCGCCGTCCGCGCCGGAGCCGCCGGGCGCGACGGCGGCGCCGCGCAGCTCCGGCGCTCCCCGGGGCACGCCGGTCACGTCGATGAGCGCGGCCCGGTCCCAGCGGCTGCCCTCGACGGCGGCGTCCCGCAGGTCGGCACGGGCCAGCCGGGCCCGGGTGAAATCGGCACCGCGCAGGTCGGCGCCGACGAGGACGGCCTCGTCGAGGCGCGCCCCGGCCAGCCGGGCGTCCCGCAGCACGGCGTGGGACAGGTCGGCCCCGACGAGCCGGGCGTCGGTCAGGTCGGCGCCGGTGAGGTCCACGCCCTGCAGCTCCCGGTACGACAGGTCCTCGCCGCTGAGCCGTGCCCCGCGCAGGTCGGTCCTGGCCGAGGTGCGCAACCGGGTGGTCACCTTGATGGCGTTGGCCCGCGCCACGTCGCCCGCGCCGGGGGAGGCGAGCGTGCGGGCCGCCCACGCCTGCAGCCGCGAGGCGTCGGCCAGGTCGCACAGGAAGTCGACGGCCAGCGCCGACAACGGCCGCAGGCCCAGGCCCCCCGCGTGGCCGGTGCCGAGCGAGTCCGCGAGGTGCCGGGCCACCAGCCATTCCACGACCGAGGCGTGGATGAACCCGAACAACCCCTCGTCCGTGCGCACCAGCAGGCTGCCGGCTCCGACGGCGTGCACGGCCTGCTCGGGCGTCAGCCGCGAGACCCCCTGCGCTCCCGGGTTTCCCTGTGCTCCCGCGGTCCCGGCGCCGTCCCCGACCGGCGGACGGGAGGATCCGGGATCCGCGCCCGGTCCGTACGGCACGCGGGCCTGCGTGTCGGCGGCCAGCCCGGTGAGCGTGTCGGCGGCCTCGGCCAGCTCCGCCGGCCGCAGGTAGGTCTCGCCGGTCTCCCACAGCCGCAGCGCGAGCGTGGTCGCGGCCCGCCACAGCTCCTCGCGGGTCAGCCCGCCGGGGGCCCCGGCCACGCCGCGTACGCGCTCCTCCTCGAAGGCCAGCCACGTGTCGAGGATCTCCTGGTAGAGACCGGCGGCGCTGATCGCCTCCCCGGCCTGGGCCACGGCGCGCAGCCGTTCGGCAGGCAGGTCGGCGATGAAGCTGAGCATTCGGGGGTTGTGCGCCAGGCCGAGCAGGTCGGCGATGCCCGTGAGCAGGGCCATCCGTTCGTCGGCCGCCTGCCGCGAGCCGTACCGGTTGACCAGGTACGCGCGGATCTGCTCCTCGGTGAACTCCTCGATGCTGAGCACCCGGCGGTTGGGCAGCAGGCCGACCTTCTCCCCGAGGGCGGTCATCACCTGGCTGCGCGACTTGAAGTGCTGGGTGCGCCCGGCCACGACGATCTTCGCCTTGTCCTCCGCCGCGCGCAGCAGCGTGTCGAGGTGGTCGGCCGCCCGTTCGTACGTCACGCGGGTGACGAGTTCGTCGAAGCCGTCGAACAGCAGCACGATGCGGCCCTGGCGCAGCATGTAGTGGAACGCCTTGAGGTCGATCAGCTCCTCGCCGTGGTTGGCGAGGTGCGCCGCGACCAGCCCGGCGACCGAGTGCGCCTTGTCGAGGGCGCGCAGCTCGATCAGGATCGGCGTGAGGTGCGGCAGCTCGGCGGGGATGCGCCGGGCCACCTCGCGCAGCGAGAACGTCTTGCCCCGGCCGAAATCGCCGAGCACGAGCGCGAACCGCCCGTGGTCGGCCGCGAGCAGCCGCATCAGCTCGCCGGTCAGGTCGTCGCGCACCTCGCCGCCGGTCCGGTCGAGCTCCCGGAACCGCTGCGGCACGTACAGCTCGGGCGGATAGCGGCGGTCGCCGCGCAACCTGGCCGTCTGCCCCGCCACGTAGGACGACAGGTCGAGCAGGCCCTGGAACTCGGTGAAGCTGCGCAGCCGCAGCCCGCGCCGCAGGGCGTCGTCGCGTAATGCTCGCGGCGGCTGGGGTCCCTGGTAGACCAGCTCGGCGGCGTGCTCCAGCCCCGCCGCGTGGACGTGGCCGAGGAACGCCTCGACCCGGTCCTGGCTCAGCTCCCCGGCGTGCGCGCCGATGAGGACCTGGCGCACGAACCCGTCCTCGGGGTGGGTGACGAGCAGGCGCGGGGGCTCGCCCGCGACGCGGCGGATCTTGGCCCGTTCGAAGCGGGTCTCGCAGACCTCGGCGATCCGGTCCAGCAGCAGGTCGGCCGGGCCCGCGGGCTCCTCGGGCTCCGGCGCCGGCTCGGGAGGGGCCGCCGCGGGGGCCTGTGGCCGCCAGCCGCGCCAGCCGTACGGCAGGACCTCGGGGTCGCGCAGCTCGGGGCGGTCCCGGGTCCACCGGCGCAGCCCCTCCGCAGTGAGCTGGAGGATCTGGTGGCGGCCCGGGGCGAGCGCGGGCACGCACGGCAGCCCCTCCAGCTCCCACACCTCCTCCGGCCCGCCGCGCCGCGCGTCGCGGCCGTGGACGAGCAGGTCGAGCCGGGAGCCGAGCAGCCGTTCCAGGGTGGCGGCGTCGCGCAGGCCGGAGCGCGGGGGATGGGCGACGGCGCCGATCCGCAGCCATCCCTCGAACGGCCGCAGCCGCTCGGCGAACCACGCCGCCTGTGCCTCGCCGACGAAGCCGTGGTCGTCCTCCTCGCGGTGGCTCATCGCGATCGTGGAGTTGACCCCGGCGACGACGGTGCGCAGCTCGGGCAGCTCGAACAGCGTCCAGGGCTGGGCGCTGTCGAAGGCCGGGCCGTCGAGGCCCTGGTACAGCTCCCCGAAGAGCGTGGAGAAGTGCCGCCACTTCGGCCAGTACGGCGGCTGGGGGCGCACGTCGTCGGCCTCGCAGGTCGCGAAGTAGGCCCGGCAGGCCGCCTTGGTGACGTCGCGGGGTCCGGGCACGACGACCAGCCGTCCGGGTTCCAGCCCCAGCAGCACCCGCAGCCCGGTGAGGAACGCGAGGGCCTGCTCGCACTCGCGGATGCTGCCCGACTCGGTGAGGTCGCCGGTCACCATCAGCAGGTCGGGCCGGGGGACCCCGGCGTCGGCGAGGCGGGTCAGGTCGGCCCACACGCTCGCCTGCAGCTCGCCCGCGTCGAGCGGCTCGTCGGCCTCCGCCAGCCCGCGCCCGAACCGCGGCCCGGCGACGTGCAGCACGGTCACCGAGGAGGCGCCGCCCGCGCGCTCGGCCGTCGGGAAGGACGGTTCGGCGGCCGGGGTGCGCCGGGGCCTGGGCACCCGTACGGCGGGGGGCGCGGGGTCGGCGGCGGGCTGGAGGGCATGCCTGCCCGGCTCGGCCGGGAACCGGGGTGGTTCGGCCGGCTTGGCCCGGCCGGCCAGCGCCTGCCGGATCCGGGTCAGCAGCAGCCGCCGCGCCTCGGCGGGATCGGTCACGCCGAGGAGGTCCACCCAGGTGATCGTGGACAGCAGGCCGTCGAGCGGGCAGTCCTCCAGCCGGACCGTCACGAGCTTGTTGGACGGGTTGTCCGGATCGGCGCGCAGCGCCGCCTGCCACTCGAGCCTGCCGTACCGGGAACCCAGGTAGTTGCGGGTGAGGACCGCGACGACCAGGTCGGCCTCGCTGACCCCGCGGTCCATGAAGTCGATGAAGTTGGTGCCCGGCACGAAGTCCCACGCCTGCAGCATCGTGCGGTAGCCGGCGGCTTCGAGCTGCCAGGCGATCCAGGTCGCCCACCGCTCGTCGGCGGGGGAGTAGCTGACGAAGATCTCGGTCCGCGCGTCCCCCCGCCCGCTGTGCGTCATGAGGCCCAGTATTACCGCTGCCACCGACGGTTTGGAGGGGGTTCGATCATCATCCGGCCGCCGATATAGGGTGTGCGCGTGGCGACCGGGCTGCGGCGACTCAGCGTTCTCGACTGGATCAGGTTCGGGCTGCTCGCGGCGGGGCTGGTCTTCGTGGCCACCGGCCTGCTGCCGGCCGAGGAGGCCCGGGACAGCATCGAGCGCATCGCCCCTCTGCTGCTGTTCCTCGGCGCGGTCATCGTGCTGGCGGAGCTGACCAAGGAGGCGCAGGTCTTCGACGTTATCGCGACCCGCATCGCGATCGTCGGCCGGGGCAGCTACGCCACTCTCTTCCTGTTCTGTACGGCTTTCGCCTCGCTGGTCACGATCTTCCTCAACCTGGACACCACGGCCGTCCTGCTTACCCCGGTCATGCTGGCCCTGGCGCCGCGCGCGAAGATCGCGCCGCTGCCGCTCGTGATGACCACGGTCTGGCTGGCCAACACCGCGAGCCTGCTGCTTCCGGTCTCCAACCTCACCAACCTGCTCGCCATGAACCGGGTCGCGCTGACCACGCAGGAGTTCGCCGCGCGGATGTGGGCCCCGCAGGCGGTGTCGATCGCGGTGACGATGGCGTTCCTGTGGGCGTTCTACTGGCGGCGGGGCGAGCGCGGCGAGGACCGCTACGAGCCGCCGCCGCCGGTGCCGGTGGCCGACCGGGTGCTGTTCGGCGTCGCGGGGGTGGCGTGCCTGCTGTTCATCGCCGCGATCCTGGCGGGCGTGGAGATCGGCGTCGCGGCCCTCGTCGCGGCGGTCGCGGTGGTCGCCGCCTTCGCCTGGCGCGACCGGGCCAAGCTCGTGTGGGGCCTGATCCCCTGGCGGCTGCTGGTCTTCGTCACCGGGCTGTTCCTCGTGGTCCCGACGCTCAGCCGCCTCGGCCTGGCCGACGTCATGCGCGCGCTCGTCGGCGCGGGCGGCGACGGGGACGGCGCCTACCGCGCGGCCGCCGCCGGAGCCGCGCTGTCCAACGTGCTCAACAACCTCCCGGCGTACGTCGCGGGCGAGCAGGTCATCCCCGCGGCCAACCACACGCAGCTGCTGTCGCTGCTCGCGGGCACCAACCTGGGCCCCGTGATCACGCCCTGGGGCTCGCTCGCGACGCTGCTGTGGTTCGAGTGGTGCCGGCGGGGGGACGTGCGGGTGCCGCTGGCCAAGTTCGTCGCCACCGGCGCGGGCCTCGCCCTGGCCGGCCTCGCCGCCACGGTCACCGTCCTGGTCCTCACCGCCTGAGACGCCGACCGGCCGGTAGCCGGCCTACGGCTATGGTCACCGCTGAGAACGACACGGCGAAAAGTTGTGGGTTTCCTCATTCGCCGGATGGAGGGTCTTGGTATGGGATCGATGCGTGACAGATGAACAGAGCACGCCGAAGCGGCGCTTCCCCGCGGCGGACATCGCCAGAGTCAGCGTCTTCGCCGCGCTGATCGCCGTGCTCGGCCTGCCGGGCGCGCTGAACGTCTTCGGCGACGCGGTGCCGATCACGCTGCAGACGCTGGGCGTCATGCTCGCCGGGGCGATCCTGGGCACGTGGCGGTCCGCCCTCGCCGTGACGGTCCTGCTCGTGCTGGTCGCCGCGGGGCTGCCCCTGCTGGCGGGCGGGCGCGGCGGGCTCGGCGTCTTCACCGGTCCCTCGGCCGGCTTCCTGCTCGGCTGGCTTCCCGGCGCGGCCCTGACCGGGTGGATCGTCGAACGCGGCGGACGCGCGCCGGGCACGCTCCGGCTGGTGATCGCCTGCCTGGCCGGCGGCGTCGGCGTGGTCTATCTGTGCGGCATCCCCGTGCAGGCCCTGGTCACCGGGCTGTCCCTGGGCAAGACCGCGCTGCTCAGCGCCGCCTTCCTGCCGGGCGACCTGGCCAAGGCGGCGCTGGCGTCGATCGTGGCGCGGGGCACCCAGCGGGCCTACCCGGACGCCGTCCCGGCGGTGCACCGGGAGCGGCTGAGGGCAGGGGGGTGACCCACCCGTGCCGGTAGCCGCGCAGGTCATGCGGCACGCCGCCGTCCGCCCCCGGCGGATCGCGGTGTCCGGTCCCGGGGGGGAGCTGACCTATGCCGAGCTCGCGGCCCGGGCGAGCCGCGCCGCACGCCGCCTCGCCGACGACGGCATCGGTCGCGGCGCGCTCGTCGCGACCGGCCAGGCCGACCCGGCGGCCCTGCTCGCCGCCGTGCTCGCCGCCGATCTGGCGGGGGTCACGCCGCTGCTGTGCGACCACGCCTGGAACGAGGAACGACGGGCGCAGGTCATGGCCGCGGTGCCGGTGGCCGCCGGCTTCGACGACCCGATCCCCGAGGCGGACGGCCCGCCCGTGCGGCACCGCCCCGGGCCGGACGACCTCACCTGGGCCTGCTTCAGCTCCGGCAGCACCGGCAGGCCCCGCGCCGTGGTGCGCGGCCGCGCCTCGTGGACGGGGTCGTTCGCCCATCTGGACGAGCTGACCGGCATCGGCCCCGGCGACGTCGTGCTGATCCCCGGTCCGCTGGTCTCCTCCCTGTACGGCTTCGCCGCCGTGCACGCACTGGCGGCGGGCGCGACGGCCGTGGTGCCCGGCCGGTGGTCGCCGGGCGCGCTGGCCGGGCAGTTGCGGCGGGCCACCGTGGTGCATGTGGTGCCGCACCGGCTGCCCGCCGTGCTGGACGCCCTGGCCGCGTCCGGGGGCCCGCTGCGCACCGCCGTGGTCGGCGGGGCGGCGATGGACGCCGGCGCCCGCACCCGCGCGGCGGCGGCCGGAGTGCGTGTGGTGTCCTATTACGGCGCCACCGAGCTGTCGTTCGTCGCCGTGGACGCCGACGGATCCGGGCTGCGGCCCTTCCCGGGCGTCGAGGTCGACGTCAGGGCGCTGCCCGGGCAGGCCCTCGGCGAGGTGTGGGTGCGCTCCCCGTGGCTCTGCGAGGGCTACCTGGCCGGTGCCACGGGCCCCCTCCGGCGGGACGCCGGCGGCTGGATGACGGTCGGCGACCTGGCGGAGCCGTACCGGCCGGGCGAGGTCCTGCGGCTGCGCGGCCGCGGCGACGGCGCGATCCAGACCGGCGGCGCCACCGTGGTGCCCGAGGACGTCGAGGAGGTGCTGAGGAAGGTGCCGGGAGTGGACGACGTGGTCGTGGTCGGCACGCCGCATCCGCACCTGGGCGCCGTGGTCACCGCGGTCGTCGAGGGCGAGGACGCGTCACGGGCGGCGCTGGAGGCGACGGCGCGCGCCGAGCTCGACCCCGCGCAGCGCCCCCGCCGCTGGTACGCGGCCCGGTCCCTGCCCCGCACCCCCACCGGCAAGCCGGCCCGCGGCCTCGTCGCCGCCCGTCTCGCCGCCGGCGGCGACCCCGGCCTGCGAAGGCTCGGCTGACATGGGCGAGCAGGCGGTCGTCGTCGCGGCCCGCCGCACTCCCATCGGCACCGCCGGCCACGCGTTCCGGGCCCTGACGGCCGACCGGCTCGCCGCGCCCGTCATCGGGGCGGTCGCCCGCGACGTGGCGCACCTCGGCGTTCCGGTCGACGACGTGGTGCTGGGCAACTGCACGGGACCCGGCGGCAACCTGGCGCGGGTCTGCGCGCTGGCCGCCGGTATGGGCCACGAGGTGCCCGGCGTCACCGTGGACCGGCAGTGCGGCAGCGGCCTCGCGGCGATCCTGGTGGCCGCCCAGGCGGTCCGCTGCGGCGACGCGGACCTGGTCGTCGCCGGGGGCGTCGAGAGCGCCTCGACCGCGCCGCTGCGGGCCCACCGGCACGAGGGTGAGCCCGCCGTGCCGTACGAGCGGGCGCCGTTCGCCCCCGAGGGGCACCCCGACCCGGACATGGGCCCCGCCGCCGAGGCGCTCGCCGCCGCGCGCGGCGTGACCAGGGAGCGCCAGGACGCGTACGCCCGCCGGAGCCACGCGCGGGCGCTGGCCGCCCGGGAAGCCGGCCGGTTCGCGCGCGAGATCGTCCCGATCGGCGGCCGGACCGACGACCAGCGCCCACGCGCGCTGCGCCCGGAATCGCTGGCCCGGCTGCCCGCCGCGTTCGTGCCGGGGGGTACGGTGACGGCCGGCAACTCCTCCCCGGTCAGCGACGGGGCCGCGGCGGTCGCGGTCGTGCCCGAGCGGCTGCGCGCGGCGGCCGGTCTGCCCGGTCTGCGCCTGCTGGCCGGCGCCGTCGCCGGCTGCGACCCCGCGCTGCCCGGGTGGGGCCCGGTGCCCGCCGTACGGCGGGTGCTGCGGCGGGCCGGAGCGGACCTGGAGAGGGTGGCGGCGGTGGAGATCGTGGAGGCGTTCGCGGCGCAGGTGCTCGCGGTCACCGACGCGCTCGGCCTCGATCCCCTCGGCGCGGACTCCGGGCGCGTGTGCGCCGACGGCGGCGCGCTCGCCCTCGGCCACCCCTGGGGTGCGAGCGGCGCCGTGGTGGTGACCCGGCTGTTCAGCCGGCTGGCCGGGGCGGAGAAGGGGACGCTGGGCCTGGCGGCGGTCGCGGTCGGCGGCGGTCTCGGGATCGCCGCCCTGTTCGAGGTGGTGTGAGTGATCCGGCTGGAGGACGTCCATGTGCGGCTCGGGCAGCGGGAGGTGCTGCGCGGCGTCACGGCCACGCTGACCGAGCGCCGCGTGGGCGTGGTCGGGGCCAACGGCTCCGGCAAGAGCACACTCGCCCGGCTGATCAACGGGCTGGTCCTGCCGTCCTCGGGCACCGTGACGGTGTCCGGGCTCGACACCCGCCGCCACGCGGCCCGGATCAGGCGCGGCGTGGGGTTCCTGTTCACCGATCCGGACGCGCAGATCGTGATGCCCACGGTGGCCGAGGACGTGGCCTTCTCGCTGCGCCGCAAGGGGCTGGCGCGCGCGGAGGTCGAGCGCCGGGTGCGGGAGGTCCTGGAGAGGTACGGCCTGGCCGAGCACGCCGACCATCCCGCCCATCACCTGTCCGGCGGCCAGAAGCAACTGCTCGCCCTCTGCTCGGTCCTGGTGCTCGAACCGGAGATCCTGGTCATGGACGAGCCGACCACGCTGCTCGACCTGCGCCACTCCCGGCAGGTCGCGGCGCTGCTGCGGGACCTGCCGCAGCAGGTGGTCGTGGTCACCCACGACCTCGCGCTGCTGGAGGACTTCGACCGGGTGCTCGTTGTCGACGAGGGGCGGATCGTCGCCGACGCCGACCCCGCCACCGCGATCGGCCACTACCGGAAGACGATGGCGTGACCGGGCTCACCGGTGCGTACGTGCCGGGCGGATCGCTCCTGCACCGGCTGCCCGCCGGCGCCAAGCTCGCCGGGCTGGCCGTGTCCTGCACCGCGCTCCTGCTGCTGCGCTCGCCCGCCGCGCTGGCGGGCGCCGCGGCCGCCGTGGTGCTGCTGTACGCCGTGTCCCGGGTCGGGCTCACCGCGGCCTGGGCGCAGGTGCGGCCCGTCCGCTGGTTCGCCGTGGCCCTGTTCTGCGTGCAGCTGGTCTTCGCCGATCTGCCCGCGGCGGCGTCCTCCACGCTGCGCGTCGTGCTCGCCGTCGCCCTGGCCGGACTGGTCACGCTCACGACGCGCACCGGCGCGCTCATGGCCTGCCTGGAGCGCTGCCTCGCCCCCGTCAGGTTCGCCGGGCTGGACCCGTTCCGCCTGTCGCTGCTGCTGTCCCTCACGCTGCGCAGCGTGCCGGTGATGGCGGACCTGGTCACCCGGGTGCGGGACGCCCAGCGCGCCAGAGGGGTCGAGCGCAGCGCGCGCGCCTTCGCCGTCCCGCTGGTGGTGGGCGCCCTGCGGCACGCCGACGCGCTGGGCGAGGCGCTCGCCGCGCGCGGCCTCGACGACTGAGCGCCCTTCAGATCGGCGGCAGGGCGGACGCCAGGCGGCGGGCCTCGGCGACCAGGTCGAGCAGCTCACCGACCAGGCCGGGCGGCGCGGCCACGAAGCTGCGGTCCTCGGACGGGCCCTCGGCGGACGCCTCGAACGGCCCGCCGTCCAGCCGCCGGATCTCCACGCCGGCCTCCCGCGCGATCAAAGCCCCGGCGGGCAGGTCGAGCCCCTCCGCGTGGTAGCCGATCATGCCGTCGATGTCGCCGCGGGCGAGCATCGCCCAGCACAGCAGCGGGGCCCAGAGCTGGAGCACCCGCCGGGCGCGGGCGTCCATCGTCATCTTCAGCGACCGCGCGGCCGGATCCAGCCGGGAGACCCCGTGGCCCTGCGTCCAGGCCAGCACCGGCCCGTGCGGGAGCTCCCGCGGCGGCGGCCCGGTCAGCGGCCCCGCCGGCCCGCGGGCCCCGGCCCCGGCGACGGCCGACCAGGTGCGGCCGGACAGCGGCTCGTGGACCACCCCGAGCACCGGGCGGCCGCCCGCGCACAGCGCCAGGCCCACGACGTACGCCGGGAGACCGATCGCCACGTTGTTCGTGCCGTCGAGGGGGTCGACGAGCCAGGTCCACCCGCCGTCCGCCAGGTCGCCGTCGTGGACGCCCGACTCCTCGGCCACGATCCGGTGGGTGGGGAACTCGGCCCGGATGCGGTCGAGGATCAGCTTCTCGGCGGCCAGGTCGAGGTCGGTGACGACGTCGCCCGCCCCGCCCTTGGCGTGGACGGCGACCGTTCCCGGCGCGCTGTCGCGCAGCACGGCCCCGGCGGACAGGGCGGCCTCGACGGCTACCCGCCTGGCGTGTTCGAGGTCCACAGGCTCCTCCTGGCCAGCTCGGCGGCACGTGCGGTCTCGGCGTCGTCGAGGCGTTCGCGCCTGACGTGGTGGAGGGGCGTGGCGAGCGGCCCGAGCGACAGGTCGCCCAGGCCCGGCCTGCCGCGGCCGAGCGCCACGGTGGCGGCCTCGCCGTCCTCGGGGATGACACTGCTGTGGAAGGCGCCCGCGGCGAGCGTGTAGGTCTCCCCGGCGCCGAACAGCTCGGCGCGTCCCGGGGCGTACGCGACGGTCCTGGCGGTGGGGCGCACGACGTCCCCCGACGGCGTGCTGACCACCTCGAAGACGCGGTGGGTGGGAGACGCCGAGGTGTCGGTCACGACGGCGTGGACGTTGCGCACCTGGCCGTACAGGACGTGGCTGACCAGGTCCCAGCTGTGGCAGTGGATCTGCGAGGTGGTGCTGCGGGCGCGCCGCGCGGCGGCGGTCCACACGTGCACGCACACCCCGAGGTCGCCCTCGCGGACCAGCGGCAGGCAGAGGAACCCCAGCGGGTGCCGCACGCCCCGCACCCGCGAGCCGCCCGCGGCGATGTCCCCGAGCACGCCGAGAGCCCACTCGCGGGCGTCCCCGCCGGCGAGCGCGCCGAGCACGTCCCGGTACCTCATGGCGCGTACGGGTCCTTGGCGCGCAGCGCCTTGCGGGTGACCTCGACGACGTCCCGGTCGGTGAACGCCTTGGGCAGCGGGAGATCGACGCGGTCGAACAGCCTGCGGACCTCCTCGACGGTCGGCTCCTCGCTCAGCGGCACCGACCGGTATCGGTCGATCGCCACGCGCCGGGCCTGCTCGAAGCTCGTGCGCAGCTCGGTGCCGCAGCTCTCGTAGAAGAACGAGCCGCTGAAGGCGATGATGGCCCGGTTGGGGTCCTCGGACGTCATGATCAGGGCACGGCCCGACATGTCCCAGCGGAAGGTCGTCATGACCGGCGACAGCCCCACCGCGATGTCGAGCAGGCCGTACCGCTGGCGGTACCAGAACGCGGCCAGGACGCTCGCGTACGACTCCTTCCTCGCCCGGTCGGTCGTCCACACCTCGCCGGTGCCGTCGGGCCGGTCCGACAGGGACCTGCGGTAGTGCGCGTAGCTCTCGCACACGGCCTCGTCCGTCGGGTCGATGATCTCCAGGCGGACCGTGAGGTGCCGCTTCTCGCGCCGCGCGGCGGCCACGCACTCGGGCAGCGTGACGGCGCGCATGTAGGTGCCGGTGCCGCCCTTGAACGCCCAGCGGTCGGTGCCCCGCCGCGCGTCCGCGTGCGCCTGTGCGATCTCGTGCTGACTGCCCAGGATGCGGATGACCGCCATGTCCTCGAGGGCCCGGCGGGTGCCCGCGACGAGGTCCTCCAGCTCGTCGAGGCGGTCCAGGCGCTCGGGAAGCCGCGTGAGCACGCCGGAGGTCGCGTGCATGGCCTCCTCGACCGGCTCCTGCCGGGCCCGGTCGCGCAGCAGCGCGGTCGCGACCAGGGCCAGGACGACCAGGGTGGTGCCGCTGACGAGCTGAGACTTCACCTTGTCGGGGATCACGTCGTCGGGCAGCACGCCGAGCACGCCCACGGCCACGGCCAGCACGAGGGCGATGGCGCCGTCGATGTTCTTGGCCGCCCACGCGAGCGACTGGCCGACGGCATTCCGCAACCCCGCCATGGTCAGCCCCGCCATCCCGTCAGTGTCGGCCCCCGGCTTGAATCGTAACGACAGGGTCATGGTCCGGCCAAGCGTTGACCACGGGCGGGCCGCAGGCGTCGCGGGCGAGGAGCGGAGCGGGTATCGGGACCGGAATTGTCGGTCGCCGCGCGTAGGTTATGGAGGTGAACCGGAGCGGGCGGAGCGCACCTGCATGCCGCCCCGCGCCGGCGGTCGGGGCGAGTGAGGAGCTGAGCGGGCGATGACATCCATGATGGACCTGAAGCGCAAGGTCGCGCCCTTCGAGGTCGTCACCGACATGACGCCGTCCGGCGACCAGCCCACGGCGATCGCGGAGCTGGAGCGCCGGGTCAGGGCCGGGGAGAAGGACAGCGTCCTGCTCGGCGCGACCGGCACCGGCAAGACCGCGACGGTCGCCTGGCTGATCGAGCGGGTGCAGCGCCCGACGCTGGTCATGCAGCCGAACAAGACGCTCGCCGCCCAGTTCGCCAACGAGCTGCGCGAGATGCTGCCGAACAACGCGGTCGAGTATTTCGTGTCGTACTACGACTACTACCAGCCCGAGGCGTACGTCCCGCAGAGCGACACCTACATCGAGAAGGACTCCTCGATCAACGAGGAGGTCGAGCGGCTGCGTCACTCGGCGACCTGGTCGCTGGTGTCGCGCCGCGACGTGGTGGTGGTCGCCTCCGTCTCCTGCATCTACGGCCTGGGCACGCCGCAGGAGTACGTCGACCGGATGGTCGGGCTCAAGGTCGGCCAGCAGATCGAGCGCGACCAGCTGCTGCGGCGGCTGGTCGACATGCAGTACACCCGCAACGACCTGGCCTTCACCCGGGGCACGTTCCGGGTGCGCGGCGACACGGTCGAGGTCATCCCGGTCTACCAGGAGCTGGCCGTCCGCATCGAGATGTTCGGCGACGAGATCGAGAAGCTGGCGACGCTGCACCCGCTGACCGGTGAGGTCGTCGGCGAGGACGACGAGCTGCACATCTTCCCCGCCTCCCACTACGTGGCAGGACCCGAGCGGATGGAGCGGGCCATCGCCGGCATCGAGGCGGAGCTCGCCGAGCGGCTCGCCGACCTGGAGCGGCAGGGCAAGCTGCTGGAGGCCCAGCGGCTGCGCATGCGCACCACCTACGACATCGAGATGATGCGGCAGGTCGGCACCTGCGCCGGGATCGAGAACTACTCGCGGCACATCGACGGCCGCGCGGCGGGCACCGCGCCGCACACGCTGCTCGACTTCTTCCCCGACGACTTCCTGCTGGTGCTGGACGAGTCGCACCAGACCGTCCCCCAGATCGGCGCGATGTACGAGGGAGACGCCTCGCGCAAGCGGACGCTGGTCGACCACGGGTTCCGCCTGCCGTCGGCGATGGACAACCGCCCGCTCAAGTGGGAGGAGTTCCTGGAGCGCATCGGCCAGACCGTCTACCTGTCCGCGACGCCCGGGCCGTACGAGCTGGGCCGCAGCAAGGGCGAGGTGGTGGAGCAGGTCATCCGCCCCACCGGCCTGGTGGACCCGGAGGTGATCATCAAGCCCACCAAGGGGCAGATCGACGACCTCATGGAGGAGATCCGCGCCCGGGCGGAGCGGGACGAGCGGGTCCTGGTCACCACCCTGACCAAGAAGATGGCCGAGGACCTCACCGACTACCTGCTCGACAACGGCATCCGGGTCCGCTACCTGCACAGCGAGGTCGACACGCTGCGCCGCATCGAGCTGCTGCGCGAGCTGCGCCTGGGTGAGTTCGACGTGCTCGTCGGCATCAACCTGCTGCGTGAGGGTCTCGACCTGCCCGAGGTGTCGCTGGTGGCGATCCTCGACGCCGACAAGGAGGGCTTCCTGCGCTCGGAGACCTCGCTCATCCAGACGATCGGCCGCGCGGCCCGAAACGTGTCCGGCCAGGTCCACATGTACGCCGACAAGATCACGCCCAGCATGGAGCGGGCGATCGAGGAGACCAACCGGCGCCGGGCCAAGCAGATCGCCTACAACGAGGCGCACGGCATCGACCCGCAGCCGCTGCGCAAGAAGATCGCCGACATCCTGGACAGCCTCGTCCGCGAGGACGCCGACACCGCGCAGCTTCTCGGCGGCGCCGGGCGTCAGCAGTCGCGCGGCAAGTCGCCGGTGCCGGGTCTCGCGTCCCGGGGCGCGGGCCAGCACGCGAAGGCGATCGCGGGGGAGATGCCCCGCGCCCAGCTCGAGTCGCTGATCGAGTCGCTGACCGAGCAGATGCACACCGCCGCGGCCGATCTGCAGTTCGAGGTGGCGGCCCGGCTGCGCGACGAGATCAAGGAGCTCAAGCGGGAGGTCCGCGACATGCGCGAGGCCGGCGTGAAATGACGGCGTGACGGGCGGCCGAATCCAAGCTCGGCCGGTTCTCGAGGAATGTGCGCTGAAATCGTCGGTGTGTGAAGTGCGGGAATTCTGTCGTTCCGACAACGCGGTGGAAATGCCGCCGGCTGCGAGGAGATGGGCGGGGGCGTAGGCTCCGAACGGGTTGACCTGGGCCGTTACGGGGAAGGCATTCGCTGGCGCGTGAATCCACGCGTCATTGGAGTAGCTCGATTGGGGCGGCTCCGAGCGGGCTAATCCTTTGTGACAAATCGGGGAAATCATGCGTTCGACGACCAACGCGTCAGGGCCTGCCGTTCGCCTCGCACTCGCCGCCGGGTCGGTGGCCGCGCTCCTCGCCGCGTGCGGCGAGGCTCCGGCGCACTCGTCCGCGGCGGAGCCGGTGAACCGGCCGGTCACGTTCGCCTCGGCCTCCGCCGAACCCTCCGTGACGCCCGCACCGTTGTCGTCGCCGTCGCCCGGCCCGTCGGCGACGCCGAGCGACTTCGTCGGCTGCCGGGACGGCGACTGCGAGGCGCGGGTGCGTGTGGGGGACAGCATCCCCATCGACCCGGCGCTGGGCGTGGACGAGATCTCCGTGGTGGGCCTGCGGGGAGACGCCGCCAGAATCGCCTTCACCGGCACCTCCACGGTCGTCGACGGCGCGAACACCAGCATCAGCCGGAGC
Organism: Microbispora sp. ZYX-F-249; assembly: GCF_039649665.1. Taxonomy (NCBI): domain Bacteria; kingdom Bacillati; phylum Actinomycetota; class Actinomycetes; order Streptosporangiales; family Streptosporangiaceae; genus Microbispora; species Microbispora maris. The sequence continues at coordinate 92,401 of NZ_JBDJAW010000018.1, forward strand.
TGTTACAACGACCGCTGCCGGGTCCGAGGGGCGTTGACGATCAGCACGAGCAGGCCGGGCCGCATCGGCGACGTCGGACTGCGGCTCACCCGCGTGGAGGGCGACAGCGCCCTGTTGGTGCTGCGGCCGGCCGGTGAAGAGCAGTGACTCCGCGGGTTCCCAGGGGCGATCCACGCGGGCCCGGCGGATCGACGAGGGTTTCGCCACGGCATAGACGTCCCGGCCGCCCGCGCCTGACACGGTGGGCGCCCGTCACGTGCCGGCAGAGGTGTCGGGGACGCGATTCGCGGTAGTGGGCGGGGACACGGAGCCGGGGCCGTCCGTTGACGGGAAGGCGGGATCGTCCCGCCGGCCGGAGGAGGTTGCCGATGTTCGCGGCGCTCACCGGGCTCGGGCTGTCGACCGCGGCCGGGCTCAACGCGTACATCCCGTTGCTGCTCGTCGGCGTGCTCGCGCGGCTCACCGACGCCGTACGGCTGCCGCACGAGTACGCCTGGCTGTCCGACACCTGGGTCCTCGCGATCATCGCCGTGCTGCTGGTCGCCGAGTTCGTGCTCGACAAGGTGCCGGTGGTCGACCACGTCAACGACATGATCCAGACGGCGGTGCGGCCCGCAGCGGGCGGCGTGGTGTTCAGCGCCACCGCCGCGGCGGAGCGGCTGGACGAGTCGGCATGGATGGCCGAACACCCGGCGGTCGGCTGGGTGCTGGGGATCGCGGTCGCCCTCGCCGTACACGTGATCAAGGCCACCGCGCGGCCGGTGGTGAACGCCACCACGGCGGGTGTGGGCGCGCCGGTCGTCAGCACGGCCGAAGACGTGGGCTCGCTCGGCATGAGCCTGATCGCGATCTTCCTGCCCGTCCTGGTGGTGGTGGCGCTGGCCGTGCTGGCGTTCATGGCCTGGCGGCTCATCCGCAGGGTGCGGCGCTACCGGGCGGCCCGCCGCACCCGTGCCGCCGCGTCGCCCGGCTGACGGCGGGGCACGGCACCCGCGTCTCGCGCCGACGCCGCACAGGCCGGATCAGCCGAGGAAGCGGCTCAGGTCCAGGTCGATGTCCACGTCGAAGCCGACGTAGGTCGCGAGGCGCTTGCGGTGGATCCCGGTCGGCACGTACGCCTTCACGCTCGGCTCCAGCTCGAACGTGTACGCGACCGCCTGCTCGTCTTCCGGCTCCACCCGCCATAGGTATTTGATGCCGGCATTGGAATACTTGATTGGCTTCGTCACTCTGTCCCTGTCCGCCGATTCGGGCGACACCACTTCGACGACAAGGTGAACGTCCTCAGGTTTGAAGGACGTCGTCGTGAGGTCGGGCAGGGCGCTGCGCTTCACGATCATGAGATCGGGCTCGGGCCGCTGCCGCAGGCCCAGAGTGACGCTCATCTCGCGCACGACGCACAAGCCCTGGGGAGGCGAGAGTTCTCTCTCCAGAAGCCTCAGCACGAACATGTGAAATGCGGTCTGGGGAGACATCATGATGAGAGACCCATCGATCAGCTCGACGTGCGCGGGGGCGTCGGGGGGAAGGTGGTCGAGCATGTCGGCGGTCCATCCGCCCGGCGGACCGGGATAGAACCACTCGGGGAAAGCCGCAGTCATCCGGTGTCCTCCTCTCCCTAGAGCGATCACTCGACATGACAATCCTGCCACCCAGCGTAGTCATAGGCGACTCGTTCTCCGGAAGGTCGCCGGCGCTCGGTCAGGCCGTACGTGACTCGTGCTCGGTGCGGGGGCGGGGGTCGGCGGGCAGCGGGGAGGTGCGGCGGGCGGCCGAGGGGCTGTGCCAGCCGAGGTCGGGGGAGTGCCGACGGACGACCTTGGCGGGGACCCCGGCGATGACCGAGTGGTCGGGGAACTCGCCGCGCACCACGGCGCCGCCGGCGACCACCGACTGGCGGCCGATCCGCGTCCCCGGCAGGATGATCGCCCCTGTCCCGATCCAGGACCCCGAGCCGATGGAGACCGGCTTGTTGCGCGGCCACTGCCGTCCGATGGGCGTCTCGGGGTCGTCGTACACGTGGTTCTGGTCGGTGATGTAGACGTAGGGGCCGGTGAAGACGTCGTCGCCGATGTCGATGGACTGGTGGCCGACGATGTGGCTGCCCCTGCCGATCGAGCAGCCCCGGCCGATCCGCACGATCGAGTCGGGCCCGAGATCCACCCCGGGACCCATGCCCGCCGAGATCGACACCCGCTCTCCGACGAGCGTGTGCGGGCCGATCTCGATCCACTGCTCCCCGAAGATGGCGCCCTGCGGGAAGGACAGGCACACGCCCTCGCCCATGCTGCGGAACCGGTAACCGCCCGGGGCGGCCGGGCTGAGCGCCGCGGCCTCCCGCACGTAGGCCCAGCCCCGGTGGACCAGGCAGCCGACGGCGCGCTTCACGAACGACATAACGCGACAAGTTACCGTTAGGTCGGCTTGTCCGCTATGGCGGGTTAGCGCACGTGGCAAGCCCAATGTTGCCCAGCGTTTGATATTCTGAGAGCCCGTGGGCATCGCGGCGTCCAAACCGGACGGCCGGATCGACATCGACCACGGGAGCTCTTCTTGCGCAGCGCCGCACAAACCAAGCATCTGTTCGTCACCGGCGGCGTCGCCTCCAGTCTCGGCAAGGGACTCACGGCCTCCAGCCTCGGTCGTCTCCTCAAGCTTCGCGGCCTGCGCGTCACGATGCAGAAGCTCGATCCCTACCTGAACGTCGACCCCGGCACGATGAACCCCTTCCAGCACGGCGAGGTGTTCGTCACCGACGACGGCGCCGAGACGGACCTCGACATCGGCCACTACGAGCGCTTCCTCGACACCGAGCTGCACGGCTCCGCCAACGTGACGACCGGCCAGGTCTACTCGAACGTGATCGCCAAGGAGCGCCGCGGCGAGTACCTGGGCGACACCGTCCAGGTCATCCCGCACATCACCAACGAGATCAAGGACCGCATCCGGGGCATGGCCGGGCCGGACGTCGACGTGGTCATCACCGAGGTCGGCGGCACCGTCGGCGACATCGAGTCGCTGCCGTTCCTGGAGGCCGTCCGGCAGGTCCGGCACGAGGTCGGCCGCGACAACGTCTTCTTCCTGCACGTCTCGCTCCTGCCGTACATCGGCCCGAGCGGGGAGCTGAAGACCAAGCCCACGCAGCACTCGGTCGCGGCGCTGCGCAGCATCGGCATCCAGCCCGACGCGATCGTGCTCCGCTCCGACCGCGCGGTGACCAACGCGGTCAAGCGGAAGATCAGCCTGATGTGCGACGTGGACGAGGACGCCGTCGTCTCGGCGATCGACGCCGCCTCGATCTACGACATCCCCAAGGTCCTGCACGGCGAGGGGCTCGACGCGTACGTGGTGCGCCGGCTCGGCCTGCCGTTCCGCGACGTGGAATGGACCGAGTGGGACCAGCTCCTGCGCCGGGTGCACCGCCCGGCCAAGGAGGTCACGATCGCGCTGGTCGGCAAGTACATCGACCTGCCCGACGCGTACCTGTCGGTCACCGAGGCGCTGCGCGCGGGCGGCTTCGCCAACGACGCGCGCGTCAACATCCGCTGGGTCAAGAGCGACGACTGCGAGACCCCCGAGGGCGCGGCCCGCGAGCTGGACGGGGTCGACGGCGTGCTGATCCCCGGCGGCTTCGGCGTGCGCGGCATCGAGGGCAAGGTCGGCGCCGTGCGGCACGCCCGCGAGCAGCGGGTCCCTCTGCTCGGCATCTGCCTCGGCATGCAGTGCATCGTCATCGACGCGGCCCGCAACCTGGCCGGGATCGAGGACGCCGACAGCACCGAGTTCGACCCCGAGACGATCAACCCGGTCATCTCGACCATGGCCGACCAGAAGGACGTCGTCGCCGGTGAGCGCGACATGGGCGGCACCATGCGGCTCGGCCTCTACCCGGCCAAGCTCGTGGAGGGCTCACTGGCCCGCCGCCTGTACGGCAAGGCCAAGGTGGAGGAGCGTCACCGGCACCGCTACGAGGTGAACAACGCCTATCGCGAGCGGCTGGAGAAGGTCGGCATGGTGTTCTCCGGCCTGTCGCCCGACGGCCGCCTCGTCGAGTACGCCGAGCTGGCCACCGACCAGCACCCCTTCTTCATCGGCACCCAGGCCCACCCGGAGTTCCGCTCCCGCCCGACCCGGTCGCACCCCCTGTTCAAGGGGCTGGTCCAGGCCGCCCTCGAGTACGCGGGCCGGCGCGAGAACGTGGCGAAGGCGGGGCGGGCCAAGTGACGGCCGAGAACACGATGAAGGTGGAGGACGCCGAGGAGTCCTGGAACGTCGTCGCCTCCGCCGAGCGCTTCGCCGGACGGATCATCACCGTGCGCACCGACACGGTGGAGATGCCGGGCGGGGTGACCGCCGACCGCGACTACGTCGTCCACCCCGGCTCGGTCGCGGTGCTCGCCCTCGACGGCGAGGACCGGGTGCTGCTGATCCGCCAGTACCGGCACCCCGCCCGGCGGCTGCTGTGGGAGCTGCCGGCCGGCATCCGCGACGTGCCGGGCGAGCCGCTGGTGGAGTGCGCGGCGCGTGAGCTCGCCGAGGAGGCCGCCTACCGGGCGCGCACATGGCACACGCTGGTCGACCTGCGCACCTCCCCGGGGATGTCGGACGAGCGGATCCGGGTCTTCCTGGCCCGCGACCTGGAGCCGATCCCCGACGAGGAGAACACGTACGTGCGCCACCACGAGGAGACCGACATGCCGGCGGTCTGGATTCCGCTGGGCGCGGCGGTCGACAAGGCCCTGAACGGAATGATCCACAATTCTCCTGCGGTCGCCGGTATCCTCGCCGCATACGCTGCTTCCGCCGACGGATTCAAGGGCCTTCGTCCCGCCGACGCGCCGGAGGCATGAGTCCGTAGGGAGACGTCCTGAGCGAGCCCGAGGCGGTGCTGTCCAGCTACCTCGCCCATCTGGCGGTGGAGCGGGGGCTGTCTGCCAACACGCTCGCGTCCTACCGTCGCGACCTGCGCCGATACCTCGAGCACCTGCGGGCGCGCGGGCTCGAGACGTTCGCGCAGGTCGCGGAGGCGGACGTGGTCGCCTTCCTCGCCGCGCTCCGGGAGGGCGACGAGGACCACCCGGCGCTGGTCGCGAGCTCGGCGGCCCGCGCCGTGTCGGCCGTACGCGGGTTGCACCGCTTCGCCCTGCGGGAGGGCGTGGCGGGTCACGACCCCGCGCACGAGGTGCGCCCGCCGCGCCAGCTCCGGCGGCTGCCCAAGGCGATCACCGTCGCGGAGGTCGAGCGGCTGATCGCCGCCTGCGGCCCGGAGGACTCGCCGCTCGCCCTGCGCAACCGCGCGCTGCTGGAGGTCCTGTACGGCACGGGCGCCCGGATCTCCGAGGCGGTCGGGCTGGCGGTGGACGACGTGCCCACGGGCCCGGCCCACGAGGAGGACCGTTACAAAGATGGGGACCAGGACCAGGTGCGGCTGCGCGGCAAGGGCGGGCGGACCAGGATCGTGCCCCTCGGCCGCTTCGCCCGCCAGGCGCTCGACGCGTACCTGGTGAGGGCGAGGCCCAGGCTGGCGGCGCACGGCAGGGGGACGCCCGCGCTGTTCCTGAACGCGCGGGGCGGACGGCTCACACGGCAGGGCGCCTGGGAGGTGCTGCAGGCGGCGGCGGAACGAGCCGGACTATCCGGTGTATCGCCGCATATGTTGCGCCATTCGTTCGCAACCCACCTCCTGGACGGGGGTGCCGACGTTAGGGTTGTCCAGGAGCTGCTCGGCCACGCCTCGGTGACCACCACCCAGGTGTACACGCTGGTGACGGTCGACAAGCTCCGGGAGGTCTACGCGGCGGCGCACCCCCGTGCGTCGCATTAAAAGGCCCATCTCGGCAGCCTTTGGCGCGCCGCCTTGCCGACCACGTGCCTACCCTTTAGATTCGATCAGGTTCGAGGGCCGTCAGGGAGGACCAACAGGTGACTGCGACCACAGAGGGGACGTGGGTGGGGGCTCCCGGTGCGATCGGGCCTACCGGCCGTCCCCGTCCGGTGTTCCCCGAGCCGACCCCGCCGGAGTCGCACGGGCCCGCGCGCATCGTCGCGATGGTGAACCAGAAGGGCGGCGTCGGCAAGACGACCACCACGATCAACCTGGGCGCCGCGCTCGCCGAGGTCGGCCAGCGGGTGCTGCTCGTCGACTTCGACCCGCAGGGCGCGCTGTCGGTCGGTCTCGGCATCGACCCCCGGCCGCTCGAGGCGACGGTCTACGACCTCATCATGGAGGAGCCCGACGTCACGGTCGAGGACGTGCTGATCGACACGACCGTCGAGGGCATGCAGCTCCTGCCGAGCAACATCTTCCTGTCCGGCGCGGAGATCCGGCTCGTCAACGAGGTCGCGCGGGAGTACGCCCTCCAGCGGGCGCTGGAGCCCCTGCTGCCGCACTACGACATCTGCCTGATCGACTGCCAGCCGTCCCTCGGCCTGCTCACGGTCAACGCGCTCACCTGCGCGCACAGCGTGATGATCCCGCTGGAGTGCGAGTTCTTCGCGCTGCGCGGGGTCGCGCTGCTGATGGAGTCGATCGGCAAGGTCCAGGAGCGGCTCAACAAGAACCTGGAGATCGACGGCCTGCTCGCCACCATGTACGACCCCCGGACGCTGCACGCCCGCGAGGTGCTGCAGACGATCATGCAGGGCTTCGGCGACAAGGTGTTCCACACCGTCATCAACCGTACGGTTCGCTTCCCCGACGCCACGCTGGCGGGAGAGCCGATCACGCAGTTCGACCCCGGCTCGATGGGCGCCACCGCCTACCGCGAGCTGGCCCGCGAGCTGCTTGCCAGGTGGCCCGCCCGCGTCTGATCCCGCCGGGCCGCGACGGTAGGGGACAATGGCAGGCGTGACGACCGGCCAGGAGACCGACCAGGGGAGCGAGGAGAGCGCGCCGAGCGGCTTCCAGGTGCACCTGGACGTCTTCGAAGGGCCGTTCGACCTGCTGCTCGGGCTGATCTCCAAGCACAAGCTGGACATCACCGAGGTGTCCCTGCACAAGGTCACCGACGAGTTCATCGCGTACATCCGGTCGCGGGGGCCGGAGTGGGACCTCGACCAGACCAGCCACTTCCTGCTCGTCGCGGCGACCCTGCTCGACCTCAAGGCGGCACGGCTGCTGCCCACCGGAGAGGTGGAGGACGAGGAGGACCTCGCCCTGCTGGAGGCCCGCGACCTGCTGTTCGCGCGGCTGCTGCAGTATCGGGCGTACAAGGAGGTCGCGAAGATCTTCTCCGGCCGGATGGCCGAGGAGGCGCTGCGCTTCCCGCGCGCCGTGCCGATGGAGAAGCGCTTCGCCGACCTGCTGCCGGAACTCGTGCTCGGCATCGGGCCCGAGCAGCTCGCCAAGATCGCGGCGCGGGCCTTCACGCCGAAGGCTCCGCCGTCGGTGTCGGTCTCGCACATCTATCAACCGCTGGCGAGCGTCCGGGAGCAAGCCGCTATTCTTGTCGAGCGGCTGAGGCGGCTGCACACGGCGACCTTCCGGGCGCTGACCGCCGACTGCGCGGGGACGTTCGAGGTCGTCGCCCGCTTCCTGGCCGTCCTGGAGCTGTTCCGGGAGGCCGCGGTCTCCTTCGAGCAGGTCGAACCGCTCGGCGACCTTTACGTCACCTGGACGGGCACCGACGACGGCGACGTCACAGTCGGCGACGACTACGACGAGGGCCGGCGCGAGGAGCGGCCCGCCGAGGCGGACGCGGCGCGGGACGAGTGAGGCGGGATCGCCGCCCCGACGCCGAGGCGGCGCCGGGCCGGCGGCGGAGACGGAACCACCGCACGACGAGCGAGGAGCGATGGAAGCGACCGACATTCCCCGTTCCGGCGACGACCCCGGCGCCGGAACGCCCGGCGGGCAGCGGGATCAGGCGCTTCAAGCCGGAGAGCCCGGCGGGGACGGGACGCCCGGGGGACCCTCGCTCACCGCGGCGCTCGAAGCGATCCTGATGGTGGTGGACGAGCCGGTCGCCGAGGTGACCCTCGCGCAGGTGCTCGAACGCCCGACGGCGGAGGTCGCCGCCGCCCTGCGCGCGCTGTCGGGGGAATACACGGCCTCCGGCCGGGGTTTCGACCTGCGGGAGGTGGCCGGAGGCTGGCGCTTCTACACCCGTGCGGAATGCGCCGCGCTGGTGGAGAGGTTCGTCAGGGACGGCCAGCAGGCGCGGCTGACGCAGGCCGCGCTGGAGACCCTCGCCGTGGTCGCCTACCGGCAGCCGGTCAGCCGGGCCCGGGTGGCGGCGGTGCGCGGCGTGAGCAGCGACGGCGTCATGCGGACGCTGGTCGCACGCGGCCTCGTGGAAGAGGCCGGAACCGACCCGGAGAGCCAGGCCGTGCTCTACCGGACGACGAGTTACTTCCTGGAGAGACTGGGGCTGCGGAGCCTCGACGAGCTACCCGCACTCGCCCCGTTCCTCCCGGACGACGTGGAAATTCTTGAGGAGCAGAAGTAGTGAACAACAGGCGTGGCACCCCGTCCGGTGAGGGACGCGGTCGGAGCCGGAGCACCGGTCAGCAGGGCGCGAGCTCGCGTGGATCCCGCGGCGGATCCGGCGGCTTCCGTCCCCAGGGCGACCGGCGCGGCGGCTCCCGCGTCCCTGGTTCCCGGTCCGGGTACGGTTTCGACTCCAGGTCCGACAGATCAGACAGGCCCGAACGGTCCGACAGGCCGGACTCCCGGCGGTTCCGCGACGAGGACGCCCCGCGTGGCGGCCGGTACGGCGACCGCCGCGCCGGCGACGCACGCGACGACCGCCCCCGCGGCCGTACGGGTGACTCCGGTCGCCAGGGCGACGGCGGCCGGCGCGACGCGCGTCCCGGCGGCGAGCGGTACCGCGACGACGCCCGCGGCCCCTTCAGGGCCGAGCGGGGCGGTTCCCGCGGCCGTTACGGCAGGCCCGAGGGCGGCCGTTCCGGCGACCGTGGTTCGGAGCGCGGCTTCGACCGCGAGGGCGGCCGTGGCTTCGAGCGCGGCTTCGACCGCGAGGGCGGCCGTGGTTCCGAGCGCGGTTTCGACCGTGATCGCGGCGCCGGCCGGGAGCGCGGCACGCGCGACGGTTACTCCGCCGAGCGGTCCTCGTTCCGCACGGAGGGGGCCGGTTCCCGTGGCCGTTACGGCAGGCCCGAGGCCGGCCGGGATCGGCCGCGCGACCGCGACGGCGGCTACGAGACGTCCCGCGAGGGGCGCGCGGCCGGGCGGCCGGCCTTCCGCGACGAGGAGCGCGGCGGCGGCAGGACCGGTGATCACGACAGGTACGGCAGCCGGAGCTTCGGCGGCGACCGCGCGCCCCGGCGTGACGACCGCGACGGCCGGAGCCGCCGTGACGACCGCGAGGCGGGCGGCGACCGTGAGGCGCGCGGCGCGCGGCCCGGGCGCGGCGACTACCGCGCGGGGCGCGACGGCGGCAGGGGCCGGGCGAGCCGTGACGAGGTGCAGACGATCGGCCGCCTGGGCGGCGGCACGCGTGGCCGTTCCGGCGGCCCGGGAGCGGGCGCGGGCTCACGGAGCCCTGCCCGGCCCGCCGGCGGTCCCAGGCGCACCGGCGGGGGCGGCCCGGCGGGCAACCCGTTCAAGACGTCCCGGCAGCCGCTGCGCGACCCGGACTTCTACGACGAGAACTACACCGACGAGCGCGACACGACCGAGGTGCCGGGCGGCGAGCGGCTGCAGAAGGTGCTCGCCCAGGCCGGGGTGGCCAGCCGCCGGGCCTGCGAGGAGATGATCGGCGACGGCCGGGTGAGCGTGGACGGCCAGACGGTGCGCCGCTTCGGCGCCCGCGTCGACCCCGCCAAGCAGGTCATCCGGGTCGACGGCAAGCGCATCCCGACCTCCTCCGAGACCGTCTACTACGCGCTCAACAAGCCGATCGGCGTGGTGAGCACGATGGACGACCCCGAGGGCCGGCCGTGCCTGAACGACTACGTCCAGGATCTCGCGCCCCGGCTGTTCCACGTGGGGCGGCTCGACACCGAGACCGAGGGCCTGCTGCTGCTGACCAACGACGGGGAGCTCGCCCACCGGCTGACCCACCCGAGCTACGGCGTGCAGAAGAAGTACTGGGCCAAGGTGCCCGGTCCCGTCGCGCGCGACCTGCACAAGGTGCTGCGCAAGGGCGTGGAGCTGGAGGACGGGCTCGCAAAGGTGGACGAGTTCCGGGTGGTGCAGGAGCACGGTCAGCAGGCGCTGGTCGAGGTCGTCCTGCACGAGGGCCGCAAGCACATCGTCCGGCGGCTCCTGGAGACGGTCGGGCACCGGGTGATCGACCTGGCCCGCATCGAGTTCGGCCCGGTCAAGCTCGGCCGGCTCAAGCCGGGAACCGTGCGCGCGCTCACCGTGCAGGAGATCGGCGAGCTGTACGCGGCGGTCGGACTGTAGCCTTTTCGCCGCGACGGGCGGAAGTCGCAAGTCGGGCAGAATTGGCTGAAGGTACGAAGATGGGCCGGACTCATCCCCCCGGGGTGAGACCGGCCCGTCCCAGCGAGAGGGGAACGACATGGTGCGGGCGATTCGCGGAGCCATCCAGGTCGACGGCAACGATCGCGACGCGATCCTCGCCGGGACGACCGAACTGGTGACCGAGGTGATGGGGCGCAACAACCTCACGACCGACGACGTCATCAGTGTGATCTTCACGTGCACGCCCGACCTCACCGCCGAGTTCCCCGCGCTGGCCGCGCGCAAGCTCGGGTTCCACGACGTGCCCCTGCTGTGCGCGACCGAGATCGACGTGCCGGGCGCGCTCCCGCGCGTGGTGCGGCTGATGGCCCACGTGCAGACCGACCGCCCCCGGCAGGAGGTCCAGCACGTGTACCTGCGCGGCGCCGTCGCGCTGCGCGTGGACATCGCCCAGTAGGCGGCCCCGGCCGGACCGGGCCGGCGGGCCCGCGCGCTTATCACCATCCACCCACGACACATCCGTCGCAGGACAGCGTGTCCGAGGACGGCGACGGCAGGAAGAGCACGATGACTCCCATCGAGGACGCCGGGATCGGCAGTGTGGTCGTTGTCGGGACGGGCCTCATCGGCACGTCGATCGCACTGGCGCTGCGGCAGCGGGACGTACGGGTCTTCCTGGCCGACCGGGACGCGGGAGCCGTACGGCTGGCGCGCGAGCTGGGCGCGGGGGAGGACTGGACCGGTGAGCGGCGCGTGGACCTCGCGGTCGTCGCGGTGCCGCCCCAGTTCGTCGCGCAGCAACTGCTCGATCTGCAAAAGCGCGACAGCGCCCGCTTCTACACCGACGTGGCGAGCGTGAAGGCGGTGCCGCTGGCCCAGGCCGCCCAGCTGGGCTGTGACCTGTCGTCGTACGTCGCGGGGCATCCGCTCGCGGGCCGCGAGCGGTCCGGCCCGGCGGCGGCTCGCGCGGACCTGTTCCTCGGCCGTCCGTGGGCGTACTGCCCGACGGACGAGGCGTCCCCGCGGGCGGTGGCCGCGGTGGAGGGGCTGATCTCGTTGTGCGGCGGCAACGCCGTGCGGGTGGACGCGGCCGAGCACGACCGCGCCGTCGCGGTCGTCTCGCACGCCCCGCACGTGACGGCCGCCGCGGTGGCGGCCCGGCTGGCCGAGGCGTCGGAGACGGCGCTCGGTCTGTCGGGACAGGGCGTGCGCGACGTGACCCGCATCGCCGCCGGCGACCCGTCGCTGTGGACCGGCATCCTCGAGGGCAACGCGCTGCCCGTCGCCGAGGTGCTGGAGGCGCTCGTGGCCGACCTGAGCGCCGCCGCCCGGTCGCTGCGCGCGCTGGCGGGCGACGGCGCGGCCATGGAGCAGGTCACCGACCTCCTGTCGCGCGGCGTGCGGGGGACCGGCAGGATCCCCGGCAAGCACGGCGGCCCGGCGCGGACGTACGCGGTGGTCCAGGTGCTCATCGGCGACCGCCCCGGCGAGCTGGCCCGGCTGGTGCAGGCCGCCGGCGAGACGGGCGTCAACATCGAGGACATCCGCCTGGAGCACGCGACCGGGCTGGAGCTCGGCGCGGCCGAGCTGTACGTCCAGCCCGAGGCGGCGGAGACCCTCACCGAAGGCCTGCGCGAGCGCGGCTGGCAGGTGCCGGGCTGACCCGGTCTCCCGACGCGGCCGGTGACGTCCGGCCGGCCACCGGCGCCGGGGCGTAATCGGGGGCGGTGTAACGGCGCAGGCGGGGGGTCGTCCAGGCGATCGCCGCCACGGTGGCCACGGTGAGCAGACCGCCCGCGCAGATCACGACGCGCGGGCCGTACGCCGCTCCGGCGGCGCCGTGCAGCAGATTCCCGATCTGCGGCCCTCCCACCAGCACCAGGGTGAGCGCGCCCTGGACCCGTCCGCGCACGGCGTCGCCGGTGTGCGTCTGCACGATCGTGGTGCGGAAGGTGCTGAGCACGAAGTTGACCGCGCCGCCGAGCGCGAGCGCCGCCAGCGCGATCCACAGCTCGGCGGCCAGGCCGGCGAGCACGACGGCGAGACCCCACGCGACGGCGGCGCCCGCCACGAGGGCGCCGTGACGCCGGGCGCGGGTGAACGTGCCCGACAGCAGCCCGGCCGCGAAGACCCCGGCCGGGTAGGCCGCGTACAGCAGCCCCGTCTCCGGGCCGCCCCCGGCCGTGCCGCCGAATACGTGCCGGGCCAGCTCGGGATACAGCGCCGAGGGCATGCCGAAGACCATGGCCGCGAGGTCCACGGCCAGCACCGCCACCAGCAGCCGGTCGGCCGCCAGGTGGCGGAACCCGGCCGCCGCCCGGTGGGCCACCGAGGAGCCTCGCCCGCCGTCCGCCGCCTTCTCAGGGGGAAGCGGCGGCAGCATGGCGACGGCCCACACCACGGCGAGCAGCGCGACCGCGTCGAACAGGTACAGCATGCCGGGCCCGACGACCGGGACCAGCACCCCGGCGAGCATCGGCCCAAGGACGGACCCGCCGTAGCGGACCAGCGAGCTGAGGCTGTTGGCCGCCGGCAGCAGCTCGGCCGGGACGAGACGGGGCACGACGGCCCCCGTCGTCGTCATGACCGTTCCGTAGGCCAGCCCCTGGAAGGCGACCGCCACCAGCAGGACGGGAACGGAGCGGCCGCCCAGCAGCGCCTGGACCCACAGCGCCGCGTACGTCAGCGCCAGGCAGAGGTCGGCGGCCAGCAGCATCGTCCGCCGGTCCATCACGTCGGCGAGTGCGCCGCCGCACAGCGCCGCCGCGACCAGCGCGGCGAAGGACACCCCCGCGGCGGCTCCCACGGCCGCCGAGGAGCCGGAGACCGTGAACAGCTGCGTCGGCACCGCGACCACGCTGAAGGACCCGCCCACGGCGCAGACCACCGAGGCGGTCCACATCCGCCGGAACGCCGGGATGGCCAGCGGCCGGCGGTCGACGCCGAAAGCCCGGGAACGGAGCGGCCGCACCGTCGTGGCGCTCATCGCGGGGTCCCGCCGGCCGCCGTTCATCTCTCCTCCTCAGCCACCACGTCGGCCACCACGCAGGCGAGGTTGTCGGGGGCTCCCGCGGCGTACGCGAGGTCGATCAGCTCGTCGGCCGCCTGCCGCGGGCCGCCGGCACCGGTGAGCGTCTCGCGCAGCACCCCGGCCGGCACGACTCCCGGCAGCCCGTCCGAACAGAGCAGATACCGGTCGCCGAGGGAGACGTCGTGCGCCGACAGGTCCGGCGGGGCGGCTCCCGTCCCGGTCAGCGCGCGTACCAGCAGCGAGCGCCGCGGGTGGGAGACGGCCTCTTCCGGGGTGAGCCGGCCCTGGTCGATCAGCGACTGCACGTAGGTGTGATCGTGGGTCAGCTGGAACAGGCCACCGTCGCGGAGCAGGTACGCCCGGCTGTCGCCGATGTGCACCAGTCCCAGGCGCGTCCCGGACCGGACGAGGGCGGTCAGCGTGGTGACCACCTGTCCCGAGGGGGTCGAGGCGGCGATGTCCCGGATCGCGCGCTCGGCGTCGCCGACGGCGTCGGCGAGCGCGCCGAGCAGGTCCCCGGGGGACGACGGGGACGGCGTCAGCAGGCGCTTGAGCGCGGCGACGGCCGCCGCGGCGGCGCGGTCGCCGCCCGGGCCGCGCATTCCGTCGGCCACCGCCAGCACCCGCTGATCGGCGTACGCGACGTCCTCGTTGCTCGTCCGCACCGGTCCCGGCTCCGACCGGGCGGCGTAACGGATCCCGAGCGTGGCGGTGGTGTCCTCCACGGTGCCGCCCCTTCCCGACAGATGATCGACGAGGAAGGCGGCGAGCCGGCCGCGGGCCGCCGTCTCGGCGGTCACCTGCCGCCAATAGGCCGCCACCGCCTCGGCCGCGTCCGGCGCGGGCAGGTCGCACACCTGCCGGATGCGCGCCAGGGGCATGCCGAGCCGCCGTAGCCAGGCGATCAGACGGGCCTGCTCCAGCTGGCCGGGGTCGTAGTAGCGGTATCCCGACTCGCCGTCCACCGCGGCCGGGCGCAACAGCCCGAGCTCGTCGTACAGCCGCAACGCCTTGGGCGACAGCCGGGCGGCCCGCGCGAACGTCCCGATGGTCAGCAGCTCCTCCACGACTCCTCCTCGTCCCGGCCGCCATGACCGGTGCGACGATGCTGGGGCTTCACCCAGGGGCAAGGTCAACACATGCCGGACCCGGGCGTGCGTCGATCACGCCGGAAGCCCTGCCCGGCCGCCGATGCACGCTTTCCGGCCGTATCCCGGTAGCCTCGGGGACGACGATTCGAAGGGGAGAAGGAGAGCCGGTGTCGGGTCTGGTCGTCGCCATGGACGGTCCCTCGGGATCGGGCAAGTCGAGTGCCTCGCGGGGCGTCGCGCGGGCGCTGGGCCTGCGCTACCTCGACACGGGCGCCATGTATCGCGCGGTCACCTGGTGGATGCTCCAGCGGGGCGTGAACCTGGAGGACGCCGCCGAGATCGCGGCGAGGTCCGCCGAACCCGTGCTGACGATGGGCACCGACCCCGACGCGCCGGGGGTCACCGTGGACGGCGCCGACGTCGGCGGGCCGATCCGCAGCGCCGAGGTGACCGGCGCGGTGTCGGCCGTGAGCGCCGTGCCCGAGGTCCGCCGCCGCCTGGTGGCCCTGCAGCGGGACATCATCGCCGAATCCCTCCCCGGCGGGGGAATCGTGGTCGAGGGCCGCGACATCGGCACCGTCGTCGCGCCGGACGCGCCCGTCAAGATCTACCTGACGGCGAGCGCCGAGGCCCGCGCCCAGCGCCGTACGGCCGAGCTGGACGGAACGACCGTGGAGGCGCAGAAGGCCGCCATGGCCCGGCGCGACACCCTCGACTCGACGCGCAAGGCCGATCCGCTGGCGAAGGCCGCGGACGCGGTGGAACTGGACACGACGCCGCTGGACCTGGACGAGGTGATCGCCGAGGTGCTCCGGCTGGTCAAGGAGCGGGTCTGACGCCCGCACGCCCCGCCTGACCGCCCCCGGCGCCGCGCGCCGCGTTCCTTGAGGAAGCCGGGGTGGGCCACGCGGTGCGACATACGAACGAGCCCGGCCCCGAAGACGGTCCGGGGTGGCCGGGGAGAACGGAAGAGCAGCCGATGAGGCAGGGTATGGACGTGACGGGGGAGTACGACGAGGACGAGGGCGGCTGGATCGAGGCCGAGCTCGCCGAGCTTTCCGCCGAGGAGGCGGAGCGGGAGCCCGACTCGGGCCCGCTGCCGGTCGTCGCCGTGGTGGGGCGCCCCAACGTCGGCAAGTCGACGATGGTCAACCGCATCATCGGCCGTCGTGAGGCGGTCGTCGAGGACGTGCCGGGCGTGACCCGCGACCGGGTGACCTACGAGGCGACCTGGCGCGGCCGGCGGTTCACGCTGGTCGACACCGGCGGCTGGGACCCGGACGCGACCGGCATGGCCCTGCGCATCGCCGAGCAGGCGCAGATCGCGGCCGAGCTGGCAGACGTGATCCTCTTCGTGGTGGACGCCAGCGTCGGGGTCACCGACTCCGACGAGGCCGTCGGCGCGGTCCTGCGCCGGTCGGGCAAGCCGGTCGTGCTGGCCGCCAACAAGGTCGACAACCAGCAGATGGAGCTGGAGGCGAGCGGGCTGTGGTCGCTCGGCCTGGGTGAGCCGCACCCCGTCTCGGCCCTGCACGGCCGCGCCAGCGGCGACCTGCTCGACGTGGTGCTCGACGCGCTGCCGGAGACGCCGCCGCAGACGTTCGGCGCGCAGCGGGGCCCGCGCAGGATCGCGCTGCTGGGCAAGCCCAACGTGGGCAAGTCGTCGCTGCTCAACAAGCTCGCCGGGGAGGAGCGGGTGCTGGTCGACCCGATGGCCGGCACCACCCGTGACCCGGTGGACGAGCTGGTCGAGCTGGGCGGCACGACGTACCGGTTCATCGACACCGCGGGCATCCGGCGGCGCGACCGCGAGCTGAAGGGCGCCGACTTCTACGCGGCCATGCGCACGCGGGCCGCGCTGGAGCGGGCGGAGGTCGCGGTCGTGCTGATCGACGCCTCCGAGGTGCTGACCGAGCAGGACCTGCGGATCATCGGCCTGGTCATCGAGTCTGGCCGGGCGATGGTGGTCGCGTTCAACAAGTGGGACCTGGTCGACGAGGACCGGCGCTACTACCTGGAGAAGGAGATCGACCGGCAGCTCGTCCGCACGCCCTGGGCGCTGCGGGTGAACATCTCGGCGAAGACCGGCCGCCACGTCGAGAAGCTCGCACCGGCCATCGAACGGGCCCTGGACTCGTGGGGCACGCGGGTGCCGACGGCCCGGCTCAACCAGTTCCTCACCGAGCTGGTGCAGGCCACCCCGCCGCCGGTGCGCGGAGGCCGGCAGCCCAAGATCCTGTTCGCCACGCAGGCGTCCACGGAGCCGCCGAAGTTCGTGCTGTTCACCTCGGCGTTCCTGGAGGAGACCTACCGCCGCTTCATCGAGCGCCGCATCCGCGAGGAGTTCGGCTTCGCGGGCTCTCCGATCGAGGTGACGATGAAGATCCGGGAGAAGCGCAAGAAGAAGTGACCCCGGCCGGGCGCGGGGCGGCCGGACGTGCGGAGCGGACGGGTGGCGGCCAGGGTATGGCGTGACCTTGGTGAGTGATCGATGATGCCGGTATGCGCGGAGCGGGACCGGCATGGGGCGGAGCCGGGGTCGCGGTGGCGGCCCTGGCGGCGCTGGGCGTCTACCTGTCGCAGGTGGGGCTGGACAAGACGGACAAGCTGGCCGGTGTGATCGGGCTGTTCGCCGCCCTGGCCGGGCTCCGGGTGGCGGTGTACGGGCTGGTCGCCGAGCGTGGTCAGGCGGCGCCTGGTGATCCGGCGGGGGTGTCGCAGTTCCTGCTGGCGCGTGAGCGGATCACTGGGAGGCGATGGCGTCTGCGCGCCGGGACAGGCCGCTGGCGACCTCGCCGGAGGCGATGGGGCAGGTCGTCTACACCGCGACGCTGACCGGTCGGCTCGGCTATGACGAGGGCAAAGCCGCCCTGGCGCGGGCTGAGGTCGAATCGGTTGAGGCGATCGGGCAGCTGTTGAAGGACCATGCGGTGTGCGATCCGCCGGCCGGGCCGGGACGCCTGCCTGCCCGACTACCTGCAAAGCCTCCTGGTCCGAGGACGTGTGCATATCGAAGACAGCCGATTCCGTGCCGCCACCGCCCCGCTGCTCGAGGCGTTGCTGGTGTCGCGGGTACTGCCCGAGTACGTCGCCCAGGACATCGTCGGCGCGGCCGCCGACCTGCTGCGTCGCGCCTATGCGGGAGACGCCACAGCTGTGGCCGACGAGTTCCGCCTTGCCACCGGCCGCGACATCCCGATCTGGATGAAGGAGAGTGACCCTCTGCCTCTTCTACCGGCTCCTCGGCCTCGGCTTGAAGTAGTGCGCGACCATGTAGGCGGTGACCTGAGCGCCGATCTTCGCGCCCTGCACGTCCGCCGTGCGGGTGTGGATGCCGCCCCAGACCCGGGCCTCGACGACCTCGGCGAGCGCCTGGGAGAAACCGCGGAAATGCCTGGTGGTACCCGAGTCGGCGCTGTAGCCGCTGAAGGGGATGTCGTCCCGGCCGAAGAAGTGTCCCAACGCCGACATGCTCGCCGCGGTGAAACAGGTGTGCCCGGACGTGTAGTCGGGATGCGGCGGCGTGACGAGCAACGGCGTCCATTCGGGGTCGGCGGACGTCTCCGGGTTGCCGTCCGTGTCGGCCAGCCGGATCGCGGTGACCGGCCGCCAGAAGTTCCACGCCGCCTTCTCGTTGTAACAGGCGATCGTGGCATCGGCCTCGGCCAGGTCGACCATCGCGAACATCCGCGCCGTCTGAAGGGTGTTCAGCCGCTGCCGCGTCGCGAGCTGACGCTTGATCTCCCACTCGGCCAGGTGCCGGTCGTGCCACCAGATCGCGGCCTGCGTCTGGTCGGCCGTCCTGACCGTGCTGGTCGCCGAGCCGACCGCCTTGAGCTCGTTGATGTCCCGGGCGTACCGGCGGCTGGTGAGCGCCGGCGGGCCGGCCGTACGGAACATGGACGCCCTGGGGATGAGGAATGGCTTGAGGTGACCGACCCATGCCCCGTCGGAGGCGAAGGCCGGCGGCGTCGGCCGCCACTCACCGGGGCGGGTGCCCACGGGCCAGGTCTGGTCGCCGAACGCCCCGTCGTTCCGTCGCGCGGCGATCATCGCCTCGGCCGTCCGAGTGCCCACGGCGATGCCACGCTGTTTCGCGGCGCCCTCGGGTATCTTGCCCAGCGACTCGTCGTACTGGGTTGTCAACCTCGCCTGCTGGTCGGGGAACAGCGCCTGCAGCACCAGGTAAGCGGCGGTCGCGACGGCCGCGTCCGTCGATTCGGTGCCGTTGGCGGCCGGTGCGACGAGATAGGGCTGGTAGGGAGCACCGGCGATCGCGTTCACCGCGTCGTAGACCGCTCCGTGCACCATCGCGAAGCTGCGCGCCTGGACCTGCGGCTGCTGCCCGCCGATGTCCCAGATCGCGGTCTGGGCGTTACGGTCCCAGACGACGACGGCGTTGGCGGAGGAGTCCGAATCCCCCGCGTACGCGGGGGACGGGCCAAGGGCGATCGGCGACCCGGCGGCGATGACCCCGGTGACGGCCGCCCAGACGACCGCGGGTCGCAGGGCGGCCCGGCATGCGGCAAGTGGGCTGAACATGAACGCAAATTACTATGCCGCCGAGAAACGCCACAGTGGCAAATGCGCCGGAAAAGCGATATCGACCCGACCAAAATGAGCTCCGGCAATGAATGAGCTGTTTCTATCCTCGTTTCCTTTCGCTGCTCGTCCGGGGTGAACCGTACGGCCAGGCCGCGGCCGCGAGACGTCGGCCATGTGAACATGCTCGGCCACGGAACGGCATGCCGGGATAGCCAGTCGTCCACCATCCCCTCCCGTGTACGACCTTGGGCCGGGTCCGGCCACGTAACTTTCAACGCGTTCACCGGCGCCCGATCCATCGCCTATCCCCCCTGACCAGGCCCGTTGCATCGAGACGACCTTCTGGGCGTGTCACCGGTTTACATGCGTCGTTGACAGTCACGCGGAGTCGGGCTGACACTTTCGGCGTTTGTCCGATAATTTCGCCCGCACGAAGGGCCTCGACCACTGTAGATCCGGGTCGCGAGCCGCGACATGGTCCTCAGGCCGGCGACCGCGTGACGATGGGCCGACCTCCGCCGCGACGTGCGACGCCGGCACGCCGGCCCTCACCCCGGCCGCCGGCATCGCGTAGCCCGGTCGCCGTCGGCCGTTGAGGAGGAAGTACGTACATGACTCACATTCCCGTCAGGACGAGAAGCCGCGGGCGCGGCGGGGTGCGGCTGTTGATCGGCCGTGTCTGCGCCGTGGCGCTGGCCGCGGCCGTGGCGCTGCTGCCCGGCGTCGCCCACGCTGCCGTCACCACGAACCAGACCGGCACCAACAACGGATACTTCTTCTCGTTCTGGACCGACAGCCAGGGCACGGTCTCCATGGAGCTGGGCTCCGGCGGCAACTACAGCACGTCCTGGCGCAACACGAACAACTTCGTGGCCGGCAAGGGCTGGAAGCCCGGCACCCGCAGGACCGTGACCTACTCGGGCAGCTTCAACCCCTCCGGCAACGCCTACCTCGCGTTGTACGGCTGGACGCGGAGCCCGCTGGTGGAGTACTACATCGTCGACAACTGGGGCACCTGGCGGCCCACCGGGACGTACAAGGGCACCGTCACCTCCGACGGCGGCACCTACGACATCTACCAGACCACCCGCTACAACGCGCCCTCGATCGACGGCAACCAGACCTTCAACCAGTACTGGAGCGTCCGGCAGCAGAAGAGGACCGGCGGCACCATCACCATCGGCAACCACTTCGACGCGTGGGCCCGCAACGGCATGCCCCTCGGCAACCACGACTACCAGATCCTCGCCACCGAGGGCTACCAGAGCAGCGGCAGCTCCAACATCACCATCGGCGGCACGACCGATCCCTCGCCCTCGCCCTCGGTCTCGCCCTCCCCCCGCCCCTCGCCCTCGGTCTCGCCCTCCTCGCCGGGAGGCACCGGCGCGTGCCGCGTGTCCTACACGAAGAACGAGTGGAACAACGGCTTCACCGCCGAAGTGGCCGTGACCAACACCGGCAGCGGCACGATCAACGGGTGGACGCTGGCCTGGTCCTTCTCGGGCGGCCAGCAGATCACCAACTCCTGGAACGCCACGGTGAGCCAGAGCGGCTCGTCGGTGACCGCGCGCAACGTGTCCTACAACGGCTCACTGGCCCCCGGCGCCACCACGTCGTTCGGCTTCCAGGGCACCTACTCCGGGAGCAACCCCAACCCCTCGGCCTTCAGCCTCAACGGCTCGGCCTGCACCACCGGCTGACCGGCACGCCCACGCGCGTCACGGTACGGCGACGCGCGAGCGGGGAGCGGGCGCCCTCGGGCCCCGCTCCCTCGCCGTACCGGCCCGCGTCACGCCGGGCGCTCCGGGCCCGGCGCGACCGGCGCCGGGAAGAGCCGGGAAGTGTCGTAGGCGGATGACAGGCTTCTCGTCGTGGCGGACGTAGACGATCTCATCCGGCGTGTAACCGTCAAGGCTCTCTCGGCCGAAGGACGGTTGCCCCCTGCCGTGGAGGCGGAGAAAGTGGTCCAGGCAGAGAAGCAGCTGGGCTTCCCCTTGCCTCCGGTGCTTGCCAGGCTTTACCGCGAGGTGGCCAACGGCGGGTTCGGCCCCGAATACCAGCTCTTCCCGCTTCTGGGCGAGGGGCGTACCGCCGTGCGCGCCTACCTCGAAGAACGCTCGATGTCGCAGTCCTGCGATGCCGCCTTCTGGCCTGCGGGAGTCCTGCCGATACTCGACTGGGGTTGTGGCATGTACGCCGCCGTGGACTGCCGGAGTTCCGAGGGCGCCGTGTTGCTCTTCGAGCCGAACCCGGTCCACGACGACGATTGGCACCTCGCCTGGTTCGTCGACTCCAAGAGCCTGGTCGATTGGCTGGAGACCTGGCTGTCAGGCGAGGGCTGGTATGAGGAGGACGCCGACGGTGACGGTGACATGCAGCCGTGGGAGATGGCCGGCGCCCGCCTGTCGGAAGCCGGCTAGGAGCGCGTGAGACCGGTCATGCGCGACCGTGGCCGCCCCCTCGCCATGGCTGCTGCCGGCCGCGACCGCGGTGGGACGGCGGCGTGGTGGAGACCGGCTGTGTACGAGCGGCTGCGCGAGGACCCCTCATGCCCGAGGTATGGGCCGGCGCAACCGCATGCGCGACGCCCCTGAGGAGCTGCCGAGGATCCTGACCGGGGCCGCCGGCGTGCGAAGGTAGGGAATGCCCTACCCCCGGGACTGCCGTCCGCCGGATCGATCTTCCGCGGGCGGCTCAATAGCGTTGGAGACATGCGCAGACTCCTCTCCCGCCTCGGCGGCGACACGGTATACATCCTCGTCGGGCTCCCCCTCGCGACGATCACTTTCTCCCTCACGGTGGCCGGTCTGTCGGCCGGCGCCGGGCTGCTGGTGGTCTGGCTGGGCGTGCCCGTCCTCGCCCTCACCCTCCTCATCGCCCGGGGGATGAGCGACGTCGAACGGTTGCGCATGCGCGCGGTGCTGGGCCGGGAGCTGCCCCGGCCGCGTTACCCCATGTCCCCGCCCGGAGCCGGGGTGTTCCGCAGGACCGCGACCCCGCTCGCCGGCGGGCAGCCCTGGCTCGACGCGCTGCACGCGCTGCTGGCCTTCCCGGTCGCGATCGTGGCGTTCTGCGTGACCGTCACCTGGTGGGCGGTGACAGTCTTCGGGCTGACCTACCCGCTGTTCGGGTGGATCCTGTCGGGCATCCCGGACAATCACGAGCTCCCCGAACTGCTCGGCCTCGGCCGCGGCTACGTCGTGAACAGCGTCTTCTACGTCGCCATGGGGGCGGTCTTCGCGCTCACGCTCTACCCGGTCGTCCGCTCCTGCGCGCTGATCAAGGCGTCGCTGGGCCGGGCGCTGCTGACCGGCGTCGCCGAGCTGCAGGAACGCATCGACGACCTGACCGAGGGCCGCCAGGCCGCCGCCCACGCGGAGGCGAACGCGCTGCGCCGCCTGGAGCGGGACATCCACGACGGTCCGCAGCAGCGCCTGGTCCACCTGGCGATGGAGCTGTCGCGGGCCCAGCGGGAGCTGCAGAAGGACGCCACGGCCGCGCACGAGACGATCGGCAAGGCCATCAGCGCCACCCGGGAGACCCTGGACGAGCTGCGGGCGCTGTCGCGCGGCATCGCCCCGCCGATCCTCGCCGACCGCGGCCTCGCCCCGGCGCTCGCCGCCCTGGCCGGCCGCTGCACCGTCCCCGTGGAGCTGGACGTCCAGACGGCCGAGCGGTATCCCGCGCTCGTCGAGAACACGATCTACTTCGTGACGGCCGAGGCGCTCACCAACGTGGCCAAGCACAGCAGGGCGACCTCCTGCTCGGTGGGGCTGACCAGGATCGGCGACACGCTCATCCTCACGATCGGGGATGATGGGGTCGGCGGCGCCCACGTCGCCAAGGGACACGGTCTGTCCGGCCTGGCCGACCGGCTGCGGGCCGTCGACGGGGAGTTGTCGGTGCGGTCGCCGGCGGGCGGGCCGACACTGATCACGGCGGAGGTTCCGTGCGCGTAGTGGTGGCCGACGACGCCGTCCTCATCAGGGAGGGGCTCGTCCGCCTGCTGGAGGAGTTCGGCTGCGAGGTCGTCGAGACCGCGGGCACGGGGGCGGGCCTGGTCGAGGCCGTCACCGCCCACCGGCCCGACGTGTCGGTGGTCGACGTGCGGATGCCTCCGACGTTCACCGACGAGGGCCTGCGCGCCGCCGTCGAGGCACGCGAGAAGGTGCCGGGCGCGCCCGTCCTGATCCTGTCGCAGTACGTCGAGGTGTCCTACGCCGACGACCTGCTGGCCGACGCCCGCGGCGCGGTCGGCTACCTGCTGAAGGACCGCGTGGTCGACGTCGAGGAGTTCATGGACGGCCTGCGGCGCGTCGCCGCCGGGGGCACGGTCTTCGATCCCCAGGTCGTCGCCCAGCTGATGGTGCGGCGGCGGCGCGACGACCCGCTGGCCTCGCTGACGCCGCGCGAACGCGAGGTCCTCGAGCTGATGGCCGAGGGCAGGTCGAACCCCGCGATCGCCCGCCGCCTCGTCGTCACCGAGGGCGCGGTGGAAAAGCACATCCGCGGCATCTTCGCCAAGCTCGGGCTGCACGCCGAGGACGGCGACCAGCACCGCCGTGTCCTGGCGGTGCTGGCCTACCTGCGCTCCTGACCGTACGCGTCAGGCCGGGCGGTTGCGGCCGCCCATCTCGTACGGCGTGCCGACCCCCTCGTAGGCGAGGTGGAATTCCATCCCCTGCGCGGCGTGCGCCAGGTCGTGGCAGTGGGACATCCACATGCCGGGGTTGTCGGCCGTCAGGGCGACCTCCCAGACCTCGCCGGGAGCCACGTCGAAGGTGTCCATCGCCAGGCCGGTCGCGGGCACGCCGTTGCGGGACAGGATCCGCACGTGGTGGCCGTGCGGATGCATGGGGTGGGTGTCGGTGCCCCGGTTCACCACCGTGATCCTGACGGTCTGGCCCAGCCGTACGACGGGCGCCGGGATGTTCGGCCAGGCCTTGCCGTTCACCGTCTGCGCGAGCTTCGGCAGGCCCCCGGCCATGGCGAGGGTCTTGTCCAGCACCCAGGTGATCTCCTGGTCGAACCGGGCCGGCGGGGCGGTGGCCGCGCCGTACCGGGTGATGTCCACGATCGGCCCCGCCGCCGCCGGGGGCGCCGAGGGTCCGTTGACGAGCAGGGCGGGGCGGTCCCCCGCCGTCAGCAGCACCGGGCCGGACGGCACCGTGAAGGTCAGGTCGTAGCGGCCGCCCGCGGCGAGGTGCAGGCGGGCGCCGTCCAGGTCGGTCGCCCCCGGCACGTCGCCGCCGTCCACCGCCGCGATTGTGTACGGCGCCCCGGCCAGCCCGAGGACCACGGGCCGGGTGTCGGTGTTCACCACGCGCAGCCGCGCCCGGGCGCCGGGGGGCAGCGCGAGACGGGCGAGCCCGTCGACCGGCGCGGCGCCGTCGACCGACAGCGTGGGCCGCGTGCCGAACGTGTGCAGCGCGAGGAGGTGGTCCTCGCTCTCCGGGAGCGGGACGGCGGGGTCGACGACCAGCAGGCCGAACAGCCCGCGTGGCACGGCGACGCTGGAGTCCTGGTGGCTGTGGTACCAGTACGTCCCGGCGTCCTCGGCGCGGAAGCGGTAGACGTGGGCCTGCCCGGGGGCCACCGCGTCCTGGGTGACGCCCGGCACCCCGTCTTCGCCGGACGGCACGTCGTACCCGTGCCAGTGGACGGTCACGGCCTGGCCGGGTAGCCGGTTGCGCAGGACGACCTCCACCAGGTCGCCCTGCCGCACCCGCAGCACCGGCCCGGGCACCTGGCCGTCGAACGACCACGCGTCCACCGTGCCGGACGCGAGCCGTACGACGGCGGGCCGTGCGGTGAGCGTGAACCGGCGGACCCGCGGCCTCGCCCCGGCCGGCCCGCCCGCCGCCGAGGCCGCCGGGCCGCGCAGCAGGTCGACCGACAGGCCCGGGGCGGCCGCGCCGCCGTCGTGACCGGAGTGAGGGGTGCCGCCCGGCCGGCCGCCTCCCACGGCAAGGGCGACGGCGAGGGCGAGCACGCCGGTCCCCGCGGTCTGCCAGCGGTAGTGCGGCGCGCGGACCGGGCCGAGCAGCCGCCACGACACGACGGCCGCCGCGGCGAACAGCGCGAGCACCGCCGCCGCCCCGCCGGCCGTGACCGGGGAGGAGACGACCACCGCGCAGGCGACCCCCGCCACCGCGCCGTACGCGGTGAGCAGCAGGGGGAACGCGACGAGCCGGGGGGAGGGGACGGGGGCGCCGCCGGACGGCGCGCGCAGCAGCCGGGGCAGGCTGACGACGGCCGAGGCGAGCGCGGGAAGGACGACCAGCGGCAGGGCCAGGGTGACCTTCTCCGCCACGAACCACCAGCCGGCCCGGGCCAGGCCGAGCGTGCCGGCGACCCGGAGCGCGGTCACGACGATCGCCGCGGCGCACAGCGCCGCGGCGATCAGGCGGGTCCGCCGCCCGTCCGCGGCGGGCTGCCGCAGACCGGTCAGGGCGACCCCGGCGGTCGCGGCCCAGGCGGCCGCGACCAGGACGAACAGGATCTGATCGAGAGCGATCAGCCGTGCGGTGGTCACGCCGCGACGCGTTCCGCGGCCGGGGCCGCGGCCGTGCCCTTCATCAGGGCGCGGGCCCGCTGGACCAGGATGACGGCGACGGCGAGGATGGCCACGCCGTCGAGGGCGTGGAAGCCGAGGACCACGAGGCTGCCGGTCGTGGTCGAGTTCTCGGTCCACCCCGCGATCTCCGCCAGCGAGAAGATGACGAACAGCTGCACCGCGACCAGCACGAACGGCAGGATCGACAGGCCCACCAGCTTGCCGCCCGCGCGGGCGAGCAGGGCCACGACCGTCGTCAGCAACGACAGGAGCGGCATGATCATCGTGCCGTTCATGGCGTGGTAGCCGATGGCGGCGTTCGGGTCGCCCGGCGCCGGGTGCGGCGTCTCGAACGCGCCGAACGTCGAGAGGTAGAACTGGGCGAGCACGGCGACGAGCTGCAGAACGGCGAACCCGAAGAACACCTTGCGCATGTGGGGCCTCCTCAGTCGGAAGGGACGAGCCCCGGGGGTTCTGCGGGGCGGCGGCGAGAGCCGGAACGGTACGCCCGCAATGGTGGACCGTGCGGTGTCCCGGGCACCCGGGACATCCGCCCCTGTCCACCGGGAAGTTCGCCGCCCGGGCAAGCGCGTGCGTCCCAGGGTGAGGACTCGTCAGCGAACCCAGGGCGGCACGAGCCGGTCGCTTCCCCGGGGAGCGAGATCGCACGCGTCCGGGGCGGAGACGCCCCCGGGGTTGTAGACCTCGCATCCGGCCGGCGCGACCACGATCGCGCTGAAGCCCGACTCGGCACCGGCGTGCACCTGACGGCCCACGTCGGCGGGCATGACGACGGTGTCGCCGGCCTGGACGCCGAGGGTCTCGCCGTCGAGCTCCACGGTCGCGGCGCCGATGAGGAGGGTCCACACCTGCTCGCCGTCGCAGGCGTGGTAGGGGCCGCTGTTCCCGGCCGGCATGTCCACCCGCCATACGGCCTGAGCGGCGCCTCCCTGGGTGGGCGAGGCGAGGGTGGTCATGACGCCGTTGGGCGTGGTGCTGACGCGGCTGTCGGCGGAACGGATGAGAGACATGGGTGACTCCTTGTGGGAAGGCCGGGCGGGGAGAGGGGAGGAGGGGCCGGGTTCAGGCGATCCACGGCGGCACGCCGTGCACGGTGCCGTCGGGCAGGACGGCCTTCGCCCCGGCGGGGGCCGTGACGACGGCGGTGAAGCCCCCATCGGCGCCCGCGGTGACGCGCCGCGGGGTCGAGGGCGGCATGACCACGGTGTCGCCGGGCGCGACCGCGAACGTGTCGCCGCCGAGTTCGACCGTGGCGGCGCCGGAGAGGAACGTCCACACCTGCTCGGCGTCGAAGTCGTGCAGCGGCCCGCTCGTCGCGGGGGTCGCCTCGACGCGCCACACGGCTCGGGTCGCATCGCCGAGGGTGGGGGAGGCGAGGGTGGTCATGACCCCGGCGGGGGTCTCGGACCTGCGGCATTGCGCATGACGGATGACAGGCATCGCCGGCGTCTCCTAAGATAGACAATGTTGTTGTCGTTAATAGTGAACCTGGTTGTCTATCTGTGTCAAACGACCCGCCCGGCTTCGAGCTGCCCCTGCGGCTCTTCCTGGGCTTCCGCGTCCTGATCGACGAACTGCACGCCGAGCTCGCCCGTCAGGGGCATCCGCACGCGCGGCCCATGCACGGGTTCGTCATGCAGGCGATCGGCACCGAAGGAACGACCGCGGCGGAACTGGGCCGCACGCTGGGCGTCAGCAAGCAGGCGGCGGGCAAGACCATCGAGACGCTCGAACGCCTCGGCTACGTGGAGCGCGCCCGCGACCCCCGCGACACGCGCCGCAAGATCGTACGGCTCACGCCGTCGGGGGTGGACGTTCTGGTGCGCTCCGCCCGGATCTTCGACGAGCTGCGGGCGCGCTGGGCCGCCGTCATCGGCGCCGAGCGGCTCAGGGAACTGGAGACCGACCTGCGGAAGGTCACGCCGCCCGACGTCTTCCGCCTCGACGTGCCCGGCTGGTTCGGCGCCTGACCGGCCGCCGACGCGGGGACCGGGCGGCGGATCAGGCGTGGGATCAGGCGGCGGATCAGGCGCGGCGGCCGGGCAGGGCGAGGGACGCGGCGGCGCCGAGCACGCACAGCCCGCAGGTGATCAGGAAGATCTCCGTGTACTCCGCGTGCAGCGCCGCCTGGACCTTCGCCGTGTAGTCCGCGAGCCGGCGGGCGTACTCGGCCGCGTCCACCCCGAACGGCAGCGGCGTGTCCAGGTGCGAGGTGAGCGACTGGAACCGGTGGAAGCCCCAGGCCGACAGCGCGGCCACGCCCAGCAGCATGCCCATCATCCTGGCCACCACGACCGCCGCCGACGCCACACCGTGCTGCGCCGCCGGCACCAGGCGCAGCACCGCCGAGGAGACCGGGGCGATCACCACCCCGAGGCCGAGACCGGCCACCACGAGGTCGGCGTCCATCCGCACCCCCGCCGCGGCCAGGTCGAGCGGCCACCGGGAGATCATCCAGTAGCCGGCGGCGGCCACCGCCATCCCCGCCACGGCCACCGGGCGCTCGCCGAACCGCCGCACCAGGATCCCGCCGAGGAAGGCCGCGACCGCCAGCGCGGCGAGGAACCGCGTGAGCACCAGGGCGCCGCCCACCGCGTCCCTGCCGAGCAGCGTCTGCGCGGCGAGCTGCACGTCGACCAGCGTGACCAGCAGCGCCGCCCCGGCCAGCAGGCTCACCGCCAGCGTGGCGAGCAGCGGCCGCCGGCGCACGCCCGTCAGGTCGAGCAGGCGGACCGGCGAGCGGATCTCCCACAGCACGAACAGCACCAGCGTGACCGCCCCGGCGGCCACGCACGGCAGTCCCCACGGCGGCAGCACGGCCGTGTCGGGGGAGGGGTTGTAGAGCCCGGCGACCAGCAGGCCGAGCGCCAGCGCCAGCAGGGCGCCGCCGCCCGCGTCCACCTTCCCGGCGCCCGCCCTCCCGGCGCCCGCCTTGCCCGGGCTCGCCTCACCGGGCCGCCGGCCGTACGGCTCGCGCCCGGCGGGGACGGCCACGTGCACCGCCACGGCGGCCAGGAGCGCGAGCGGGAGGTTGACCCAGAAGATGCCGCGCCATCCGGCCAGCGCGGCCAGCCCGGCGCCGTACAACGGGCCGAGCACGCTGCCGAGCTCCTGCGCCGCGCCGACCGCGCCGAGCGCCACCGGCCGGGCGCGCTCGTCCCACAGGTCGCCGATGAGGGCCATGGTGATCGGCAGCAGCGCGCCGCCCGCGACGCCCTGGAGAGTACGGCCCGCGACCAGCGCGGGGACGCCCGCCGCCAGAGCGGTGACGAGGGAGCCGGCGGCGAACCCGGCCAGACAGGCGTGGATCAGCGCACGCCTGCCGTACCGGTCCGACAGGCGGCCGAGCAGCGGCATCGCCGCGACGTAGCCGAGCAGGAACCCGGTCACGACCGGGGTCGCCCGCTCCAGGTGGTTCAGCGGCACGCCGACGTCGGCGGCCACGTCCACGAGCACGGTGACGACGACGTACGCGTCGAGCGCGGCGAGCAGCACGGCGGCCCCGCCGACGCCGAGCGCGAGACGCCGGTGCCGCGTGGCGGGCTCGGTCGCGCCGCCGGCGCCGGTGGTGCCGGCGGGGTCGGCGGAGGGGTTGGCGGCGCCGGTCACGACGCGGGCGGGGCGACGGTCACGGGGGCGTCGTAGTCGCCCAGGGTCACGGCCACGGAGCCGCCGGTGAGCGGCAGGTCGAGCTTGAGCAGGCGGCTTGCGGCCTTGTCGATCCAGAGCGTGCCGGTGACGTTCTGCTGGACGCCGGGGACCAGCTTGGCCAGCGCCTGCTGCGTCAGCGTGGCCGTCACCCGGTAGGCGGTGGCGTCGCCGACCTTCTCCTCCGCCTGCGACCGGGCGTCCTGGGCGGTGGCCAGCAGGTCGGGCACGCCGGTCAGCACGGCGGAGGGGTCGTAGAGCGCCATGAGCTGCTGCCGGGTCATCGTCTGGAAGCCGCCGGTGGGTCCCTTGAAGTAGACCTTGTCGCCGACGAGCACGAACTCGATCTCCTGCAGCCCCAGCATCTCGATCTGCAGGGTCCCCTTGGCGTCGCCCTCCCTGGTGAGGCTGCCCTCGGCGTGCCGGACCGGTACGGGAGGCTTGTCCTTGGTCTCGATCGTGAAGGCGACCGTCTTGACCGTCCGCATGGCGTCGGCCGAGCGCTTCAGCAGCGCGGGACCGTCCGGCAGGGCCGTCTCGCTCTTCGCGCTGCAGGCGGTCACGAGCAGCAGGCCGGCCACGACGAGCCCGAGGATTGTTCGCACAGCCGGATCGTAGCGAGCGGGCGGGGACCACACGCGCCCACCGGGGAATCGGTTTGGTGCTGCCGCCCGGGGGAAGGCGGGACCGGTGCTCAACCCGCGCCGTCCCGCCGCCCGCGGCGTCCTCTCAACGGGCGCCGCGGACCGCCTGGAGATGCTCGATGATCGGGGCGTAGGTCTGCTCCAGGGCGGACACCTGTTCGGGCGTCATCAGGTCGATGAAGTGCCGGCGGACGCTCGCGACGTGGTCCGGCGCCACCCGCTGGATCGTGTCCCAGCCGTGGTCGGTCAGCACGGCGTACGTGCCGCGCCGGTCGTCCTCGCAGTCCTGCCGGGTCACCAGACCGGCCGCCTCCATGCGGGAGATCTGGTGGGACAGCCGGCTGCGCGACTGGATGGTGGCGTCGGCCAGCTCGCTCATGCGCATGCGGCGGCCGGGACTCTCGGAGAGGTTCACGAGGATCTCGTAGTCGTTCAGCGACAGCCCGGTGCCCTGCAACTCCCGGTCCAGCTGGAGGAAGAGCAGGCGGTGGGCGGCCAGATGAGCCCGCCAGGCGCGCTGCTCCTGCGGGGTGAGCCATTGGGGGGCGTCCATGACGACCAGCATAAGATCAGTTGAACGGACGGAGCGGCATGCCTGACAGCGAGAACGGCGAGAGCGTCGGCACCGTCGTGGTCGCGGGTGCGGCCAACCTCGCCATCGCGCTGGCCAAGCTGGTGGCCGGCCTGATCAGTTCGTCCTCGGCCATGCTGTCGGAGGCCGCGCACTCGGCGGCCGACACGGCGACCGAGGTCGTGCTGTTCGCCGCCATCCGGCACGGCGAGCGGCCGGCCGACGCCCGGCATCCCCTCGGCCACGGGCGGGCCGCCTACCTCTGGGCGATCGTGGCGGCCTGCTTCACGCTCGTCGTGGGGGCGGGGTTCTCCCTGACGCACGGCTGGCACACGATCACCGAGGGGGAGAGCCTGGGCGACATCCGCGTGTCGTACCTCGTGCTCGCGGTGTCCTTCGCGATCGAGTCGGTCTCCCTGTGGCGGGCCATGCACCAGCTGCGCGGCGAGGCCCGCCGCTGGCGGGTGAGCCCCGGGCGGCTGTTCCAGCGCACCTCCGACACCGTGCTCAAGGCCGTCGTGCTGGAGGACTCCGCCGCGCTGATCGGCATCGCGACCGCCGGCCTCGGCCTGCTGCTGTCGCAGCTCACCGGCTCGGCCGCGTGGGACGGCGTCGCGTCGATCGTCATCGGGCTGCTGCTGCTCGGGGTGGCGCTGAGCCTGATCAGGACCAACGCCTCGCTGCTGATCGGCCAGGCCGCGCCGCCGCGGCTGCAGGAGAAGATCCGCGGCGAGCTGGCCGCCCAGCCGGAGGTCGAGGCCGTCGTCGAGCTGGTCACCGTCATGATGGGCCCCGGCCAGGTGATGGTCGCCGCCAAGGTCGACTTCCTCGACGAGACGTCCGGGGAGCGGCTCGAGCTCGCCTCCGACCAGGTGGAGCGCCGGCTCACCGAGCGGTTTCCGGAGATCAAGCAGGTCTTCCTCGACCCCACCCCGGGCCGGTCAGCCGCCAAGGAGACGTAGCTTGGCGGGCTCGTCGGTGACCGCGGCGGCGATCACCGTGCCGGCCGTCCACTCGACGAAGTGGCGGCCCCGCCACTCCAGCGCGGCCGACGGCCCGTCGTCGAGCGGCAGGGCCGACAGGTCGGCCTCGCGCAGCCGGTCGAGGGTGAGCTCGCCCCGCTTGACCAGCGCCTCCTTGCGCACCCACTGGCGGATCAGCCCGCGGTTGTCGTCGCCGACCAGCGTGGCCTCCGCCGGAGTGAGCGCGAGCGCCGCAAGCCTCTCGTCGGCCGGTCCGTCCGTGGCGTGCTCGGCGTCCACGCCCACCCGTCCCAGCCCGGCGGCCGCGCAGACGTAGCCCGAGGTGTGCGCCAGGCTGATCGACACCTCGGGGGCCTCGGCCAGCCGGGGCCGTCCGTGGGCCTGGCCGCAGCCCTCGCACCGCTGCACCACGGTCAGCATGCAGGCGCGGGTGCCGAGCAGCTCCGCCGCGCAGTGCCGTACGAGCAGGTGGGCGGCGACGAAGTCGAGGCGGTCCCGCTTGCGGGTGAACCGGCCGGCGCGCTCGCGCTCGGCCTCGGTCAGAGTGCCGGCGACCATGTCCAGCACGTCGTCGGTGTGGCCGGCCACGGCCAGTGGGGGGCGCACAAGGCCACTGTAGGGAAGCGATGTGACGATCAAGTGAACTGGGGCCTGCCGAAGGCGGCGCCGGCCGGCACGAGCACGCGCAGAGTCGATGAATCGAGTGCCAGTAATGGTCGATCCTCATGCGGCGCCAGGGCCCAAAAGACAATTCATCCGCACGTTCCACATGTCGGCCCGGGTCGGTGTCACGTGGTATCGGCAGGCCGTAAATCCGGATTGTCAACCGGTCGCCGGCTCAGGCGCCACACAACGACGATGTCACCACATGGCTATTGGAAAACTCAATAGAAGCCCAGAGAGTGAGCCCTGTAACAATTCATAACATAACGGGAGAATCAGGGAAAATGGGCAAACGAGTGCAGCGTATTCGACTGTTGGCCACCGGGTCACTGGCCGCCGGCGGCCTCATCCTCACGGCGGCGGCACCGGCGTCGGCAACCCGTTCTGCCTCGGATCCGACCACATCACCGGCAGCGGCCGATTCGAAAGAGAAGTCGTCCCTGCTGCACCGGCAGGCCCGCTCGGATGCGGAGTTGCGTGAGCAGGTCGCACTTCAGCTGAAGATCGCTCCAGGGGGCATACAGACGAGCCGTAACGAAGTCTCGTACGACAACGGCCGGTTCGTCGTGACCTACGCTCTTCCGCAGCAAGTTGCCGCCGGCACCGCCGACTGCCCGTCCGGCTGGTTCTGCTTCTACGACGGCGCGAATTTCGGATACCCGCGAGGCAAACTCTCGTCATGCTGGTGGCAGGACCTCGCCACCTACGGCTGGAGCGACCGCACATCCTCGGTCGACAACGGTGACACCAATGCGATCGGATACATCAACCACGACGACGGTGGAAATCCCGCCAACGGGCATTCCGACGACGACCCCCTTTTCTGGGACCAGTGGAATGAGTCCATCGCTTATCTCGCGCCCGATCACAACAACAAGGCAGACCACGTGTACCGGTACTGCTGACCCCGCCCTTCCGGCGGGGGCCGAGCGAGGCCTGGACGGAGTGTGGATGTGCAGCCGGGTCGGAGGCCACGGATCGGACGGCACCTCGTGAGCACGGTCACCCGGCCAGGGCGGCCATCCACGACTCGATCTCGTCCGCGCGGCGGGGCAGCGCGGCCGACATCAGCCGCGCGCCGTCGGCCGTGATGACGAGGTCGTCCTCGATGCGCACGCCGATCCCGCGCAGCTCCGGCGGCAGCGTCAGGTCGTCGGGCTGGAGGTAGAGCCCCGGCTCCACCGTCAGCACCTGGCCCTCCTCCAGCACGCCGTCGAGGTAGCTCTCCGCCCGCGCCCGGGCGCAGTCGTGCACGTCCAGGCCCAGCATGTGGCCGCTGCTGCACAGCGTGTAGCGCCGGTGCAGGCCCGCGTCGGCCTGCGCCCGGGTCAGCAGCCCCCACTCGCGCAGCCCGTCGGAGATCACCCGCATGGCGGTCTCGTGGAACTCACGGAAGCGCGCCCCCGGCCGCAGCACGGCGATGGCGGCCGTCTGCGCCTCGTAGACCAGGTCGTACACCTGCCGCTGGACCGGGCTGAACCGTCCCGACAGCGGCAGCGTGCGGGTGACGTCGGCCGTGTAGAGGTTGTCGCCCTCGACCCCGGCGTCCAGCAGCAGCATCTCGGCGGGGTCGAGCCGCCCGTCGTTGCGGATCCAGTGCAGCACGCACGCGTGCGCCCCGGAGGCCACGATGGACTGGTAGCCCACCGCGTTGCCCTCCAGCCGGGAGCGCATCCCGAAGACGCCCTCGACGTACCGCTCGCCGCGCGCATGTGCGAGGGCCGCGGGCAGCGCGCGCACGACGTCCTCGAACCCGCGCGCGGTCGCGTCCACCGCCTGCTGCAGCTCCGCGATCTCCCACTCGTCCTTGACCAGCCGCAGCTCCGACAGGACCGCGGCCAGTTCGGCGTCACGGTCGGCGTCGCGGTCGTCGCCCGCCGCCGGCACGAGCGCGTCGACCGAGGCGTCCACCCCGCGCAGCACGCGGGCCGGTCCGCTCAGCGCCGCCGGCAGCGTGTCGATGTGCGCGCACTCGATCTGGTACGCCGACTCGGCCTCCGCGAGGTCGAAGCGGCGGCCCACCCAGAACTCGCCGTACCTCCGGTCGCGGTAGAACTCCTGGGATTCGGCACGGGACGGTCGGGGACGCAGGAACAGCCGCGCGGCGCCCGACGGCTCGATCACCAGGACGTCGTCGGGCTGCTGGCCGCCGGTCAGGTAGGCGAACGCGCTGTGCGTACGGAACCGGTGGTCGTCGTCGTTGCTGCGGGCGCGCAGCGTGCCCGAGGGGATGACGAGCCGCTCGCCGGGCAGGCGTTCGGCGAGCCGCGCCCGCCGCTTGGCCGCGTACGCCGCGACCGGCAGCGGCGCCACGTCCACGCGATCGTCGGCCCAGCCGCCGCGCATGAACTCCGCGAGCGCGTCGGAGATCGGGAGGTCGTGGCTTCCGGTGTTGAGCTTCTCGGCCATGCAGTGCCCCCAGGGTGCGGTGATATTTCGCCATCGTAGGGGTGGGGGCCTTGACGAGGTAGGACGGCCGCTGTTGCCTGGGGAAACAGGATTGGCCGCTCCGGCCGGCCGGCGGGAGCGGAAACGGGGACATGTCCCCCGGATGCCCCTGAGAGGCGGTGCCGATGCTCATCGGGACGATCTTGCAGAGTAAGGGAACAGGCGTGGCGACCGTTCCTCCGCACGCCACGGTGTCCGAGCTTCTCGCCCGGCTGGCCGAGCTGAACATCGGCGCGGTCGTGGTCTCGGAGGACGGCCTGTCCATCGCGGGCATCGTGTCGGAACGCGACGTCGTGCGGCGGCTCAACGAGCACGGCGGCGCGCTGCTCGCCATGCCCGTCTCGTCGATCATGACCGCGGAGGTGCGCACCTGCGGCCCGGACGCCAACGTCGAGGACCTGCGCCGCACCATGACCAACCACCGCATCAGGCACGTGCCGGTGGTCCGCGACGGCAAACTGGCCGGCATCGTCAGCATCGGCGACGTCGTCAAGACCTCCATCCAGGAGCTGGAGAGCGAGAAGGAAGCCCTGGTCGGCTACATCAACGGCTGAGGAGGGCGCCGGCGTGGGGCGCGGTCACCGCCTCGCCCCGCGCCCCTGTTCCCCACGCCTCGCGCTCCACGGCGAGCGGCGATTTAGACTCGCTGGCGTGAAGCTGAAGCTGGACCTCCACGACATCTACAACAAGGGCAGCGAGATCGACAAGGCGCTGCACGGCATCATCCAGGAGGCCGTACGCAAGAAGGCGACCCAGGTGGAGATCATCCCGGGCAAGGGGTCCGGCCAGCTCAAGAAGAAGGTGCTGCGCTTCCTCGAGCAGAAGGAGATCAAGGCGCTCTACCACCGGATCGACAAGGACGCCAAGAACCACGGCCGCCTGTTCGTCTACTTCCAGTGGAAGTAAGGGCACCCTGCGTCTACCAGGATAAACGTCATATGGATCTTCCCGAGGGCACAACCAGGGCACTCGGCCCGGTTCGCTCTTGGATGAAGAACGCGTCCACGGCCCTGCGCGCCCGGTCGGCTGCGTTCGGCATGAGGTGGTGTACGTCCGGAGCGTGAAGCCGGGGCCGGGCGGCCGAGGTACTCGGCGACCGTGCGCCTCAATTCCGTTCTGCTTCCGCCCGAGGCCGTAGAACGCCGGAAGTCAGGAAACACGCCGGCGTGCCCGTCACATGCCCGCATCGCACGACCGCCCTCGTCGAGGCCATCCTCCTCCTGCAACTCATCGAAGAGGGCCGTTACTCAGGATCGAAACAGCTCGGTCGTCTGGTGGGATCCGGAGAGTCATGTCGCTACGATCACGGAATGCCGGGTCCGACAGTGGGCATGCGCATCGCTGGGGCGAACCTGCTCGGGGCTGTCCTGGGCGCCGCCGTTTCGCTCATCCTCGACATGGCGGCCGATGCGGGCCAGCGGGAGTGCCGAGGCTCACCGAGCTTGTGCATCGGCACCGGTCCGGTCGTCGGCCTCGCCGTGGGGGCGGCCCTCGTCGTCCTCGGATGCCTGGTCGGGTTCGCGGTTCTGGGGATCCGGCCGCTGATCGTGTCTGTGCCCTCGGGATTCGCGCTTCTCCTCTTCACCACCTGGGCCTACCTGTCATCGGTGCCCGGCGGACGGCTCCACCCCCTGTTCGCGTACGCGGCCTGCACGGCGCTTTTCCTCGGGCTGCTGGCGCTGATTGTCACCCCAGGTCTTCGCGTCGTCGGTGTTGTCGTCCTGGCCGGCGCGGTGGTGGCCGTCCTGCTGTCCGGCAGAGCCATCCACGTGGCGGTGCAGCAGAACGACGAGGAACGCGCGCTGGCGCGGCTCCGGGTGCCGCTCCTGGCGCCGGACATCGCCGGCTACCGGCTCGACAGTGCGTACCCGGCCGGCGATTCGCTGGTTCTTAACCTGAAGAACCCGGATAAGCGGCACTGGGGCGCGCCCGGGGCGATAGAGCTCCTCATCAGCCCCGTTCCTCCGGGATTCGCCCCTCCCACTACGTGCCTGGCGGTGCAGCCAGGACCCGCCATCAATGGCAACGACGGCGACGCCGCCTGCCAGAAAGCCGGTCCGAACCGGTGGAAGCGCTCAGACGACGACGCGATCCAGCTCATCGAGCGTCGCGGAGACGTCCTCGTGGTCGTCGGCGCTTGGGCGGAGGCGATGAGCCTCACCGACCTGGGCGAAGTGATCGACTCGCTGCGCCCCACGACACCGGCCATGCTGCGGGCGGCGGTGCGGGCCTCACGTCAGTCCTCATTCGCCGCGATCCAGGCGAGCGTGACGCCCTTCGGCCTCGGCCCCTGGCGGTAGATCTCTGGGCTGATGGTGCGACAGCCGCACGGCGCTTGCCCTCGGGATCCGCCAGGGCACATGACGACATGCCGTCGAGGGCCGCAGCCATCGCCTCGCCGCCCGGTAACGGTCCCGGGTGAGGCGGGCGTGGGCTCACCGCCCGGCGGACGTGGGGCATGAAAGTTTCACGCCATCTCGTCGCGACGGGGTGAACGCGTCACGGCAAGAGCCCAGACGGTGCGCCGACGGCACCCCGGGTGTCCGAGAGATGTGGTCCACGTGCTTGACGCCGGGACCTTCGTTGAATTGACTCCGCACTACCGGAACCGTCGAATCGATTCGAACCGCTAATCGATGTTAACGCTAACATTACTTGGTGGGGCCTGTCGTATCGGTGCCGTCCGATCATGATTCCTGATGGAGGGAAGAAGGCATGATTTCCGGAAGCCGGAAAAGGGAGCTCGCGGCGGGGGCGAGCGCGCTGATCGCCGCCGCCTGCCTGGTCGGCGGTGGTACGGCCCAGGCCGCGGCGGCGCAGCCGTGTGACATCTACGCCGCGGGCGGGACGCCGTGTGTGGCGGCGCACAGCACGACCCGTGCTCTGTACGGCGCCTACAACGGCCCGCTGTACCAGGTCAGGCGCGCCTCGGACAACGCCACCCGCGACATCGGCGTGCTGAGCGCGGGCGGAGTCGTCAACGCCGCCGCCCAGGACTCGTTCTGCGCCGGCACGAGCTGCGTCATCACCGTCATCTACGACCAGTCCGGCCGCAACAACCGCCTCACCCAGGCGCCTCCCGGGTATTGGAAGGGCCCCGCTCCGGGCGGATGGGACAATCTCGCCGACGCGAAGGCGGCCCCGATCACCATCGGCGGACAGAAGGCGTACGGTGTCCGCGTGGAGCCCGGCACCGGCTACCGCAACAACAACACCAACGGTGTCGCGACCGGCGACCAGCCCGAGGGCATCTACGCCGTCGTCGACGGCACGCACTACAACCAGTGGTGCTGCTTCGACTACGGCAACGCGCAGACGGATGGCCAGGCCGACGCCCCCGCCATCATGGAGACCGTCTACTTCGGCGCCGACAAACAGTGGGGCTACGGGGCCGGAGCCGGCCCCTGGATCATGGCCGACCTGGAGTGGGGACTGTTCTCCGGGGTGAACGCGGGCTACAACAACATCCCGTCGATCAACCACCGTTTCGTCACCGCGATGGTCAAGGGCGAGCCGAACCACTGGGCGATCCGGGGCGGGAACGCGCAGTCGGGCGGTCTGACGACCTATTTCGACGGACGGCGCCCCAACGGCTACCACCCGATGAAGAAGGAAGGCGCCATCCTGCTCGGCATCGGCGGCGACAACAGCGTCTCCGGCCGCGGCACCTTCTTCGAGGGCGTATTGACCTCCGGCTACCCGTCGGAGGCCACCGAGAACGCCGTACAGGCCAACATCGCCGCCGCCGGCTACGCGCCGGCGGGCGGCGGCGATCCGCAGCAGAACGTCCAGATCGTGGGCGGCCAGTCCGGCCGGTGCGTCGACGTGCCGAACTCCAGCACCACCAACGGCACGCAGGTGCAGCTGTGGGACTGCTGGGGCGGCACCATGCAGCGCTGGACCTACACCTCCGGCAAGCAGTTGCAGGTGTACGGCAACAAGTGCCTGGACGCCTACGGGCGGGGCACCGCCAACGGCACCCAGGTGATCATCTGGGACTGCAACGGCCAGGCCAACCAGCAGTGGAACGTCAACGCCAACGGCACCATCACCGGCGTGCAGTCCGGGCTGTGCCTCGACGCCAACGCGGCCGGTACCGCCAACGGAACGAAACTCATCCTGTGGTCCTGCAATGGACAGGCCAACCAGCAGTGGAACCTGCGGAGCTGATTCCCGCGAGACGCCACGCGCGGATGTCCGGACACCTGGGGTGGGGCTATGGCTCCCCGCAACGGGCCTCTGCCCGCGAGGCGCGAGACAGTCGTATGGCGCGACCGGGGCCCGGCCCGGTCCGCGGGTGAAGACAGGGCTGGGGTGACCGGTATGGCCACCCCGGCGCCAAGTGGCGGGAATGCCGGTGAGCCGGTCGACGGCGGCGCGGAGGGGGGCGAAGTTCGATTCGAGACCCGCGGACACGATGAACCGGCGCCGCCCCGGCCCGGCTCATCGCGCGGGGACGCTCCTCAGAGCCAGAAGGTGTCGTGGCGGAGGTAGAACTCCGCCTTCT
Source organism: Microbispora sp. ZYX-F-249 (assembly GCF_039649665.1). NCBI lineage: Bacteria > Bacillati > Actinomycetota > Actinomycetes > Streptosporangiales > Streptosporangiaceae > Microbispora > Microbispora maris. The sequence continues at coordinate 131,499 of NZ_JBDJAW010000018.1, forward strand.
CCTCTTCGCTCATGCTCGCGAGCGTGAGCAGTCCCTCGAAGTACCCCTCGCGCGGCGCGCCGGGCGCGAAGTGCAGCAGCATCGACGCCGGCTCTCCCGACTCGTTGCGGAACGCGTGCACGCCGCCCTCCGGGACGTGTACGAAGTCGCCGGGTCCGGTGTCGATCCAGCGCCGCCCGTCGTAGATCCGCACCGTGCCGGAGAGGATGTAGAACGATTCGGAGATCGACCGGTGGAAGTGCGCCGCAGGTCCGCTCGGCTCCGGTCCCATGTCCCAGCGGTAGAGCCCGAACTGCCCGTTGGTCGTCGCGCCCGTCGCCAGGTAGTGCACCGTGGTGCCGCTCGGGTAATCCAGCTCGGGCGTCGCGTCCGGGCGCCGGTACGACGCCGACGGCTCGCCGGCTTCACCGTGGTAGGACGGCGGCGGGTATGTCAACGGTCTTCCTCTCCTTCGGGCGGGCGGGCCCTGTCGTTCGGCGGCGGACGGACGAGCGGCGCTCTGTGGCCGACGCGGTGAAGGCTAATCGGCGTCGTCGCCAGGTGCGAGAAGTTCCTCGTACGTCTTTTCGCAGCGCTCGGCGGGCGTGTGGGGTGCGCACAGCAGCACCCGGAGGTTGAAGTCGACCGTGTGCCGACGGCCCGCCGACGTGTAGGTGATGCGGACGCCCTCGGCTCCTGCGCTGTCGTCGCGGGTCTTCCCGTACTGCAGGGCGAGTTCCGTGTGGAGGTCGCTCTCCTCGCAGACGGTGGTGACGGCGGGACCGCGTGCGGGGAAGCCCAGCTCGGTCAGCGGCTTGTCGGCGTTGCCGAGCATGGCGCCGGTATGCGGCCGGGACGAGAACGCCTGAACCACGATGTCGTTGTACGGCCTGATCGGCTCGACCCTGATGATGGTCGCGGAACCGGGCCGGTCCAGGCACATGTCCCAGCCGCCCAGGGAGTACGGCCTGTGGGCGACGGTGTCGTCAAGCACGACGACCCCGACGGGCCCGTCCGTGTCGGAGCCTCCGCCGACGACCAGGCGCGGGTCGAAGGCTCCGCAGCCGGAGGCCAGGGCAGGTGCCAGGACGAGCGGCAGGACCAGGCGGGTGAGCACGCGCATGAAGGAACCCGATACCCCCGCGGCGCCGCGCTAGACGGCCCCGGCCCGCGGGGGAGGGTCACGAGACGGGGGCCAGCCGGGACGACCACATGCGGGTCTCCTCCTCGGACAGCACGCGGTCGAGGGTGATCGACGGCCGCATCATCGGGTAGGTGCGGCCGATGTTCCACGTCCGCCGGAACGACGGCCTGTCGAGGACCACCACACGATGCCCGTCGAGGAGCGGGATCTCGGCGGGGTGGCCGGCGTTGCGGATCAGCTCGCCCGTCGCGTCGCGCACGTCGAACCGATCCACGATCGGCCCGGCCTCGGGTCGGAGCGGCCCGTCCGTGGCGGCCTCGACCCAGGAGGGATGGGGGATGGTCACCGGCACGTGCTCGCTCAGGACGTGCGCCAGCAGCGTGGAGAGCTGGAAGTTGTCCCCGATCCCGCCGATGGTCATCGCGTACGCGCGGGCGGCGGGCCGGTGCACGACGATCAGCGGCTCGTCGTCGAGCACGGCCAGGAGTCTCGGCAGGCACCACAGGTCGGGGCGGTCGTCCTCCACGGCGGCGACCGCCGCGGTGAGACGCGGACGCCGGGAGAACTCCGCGCGGATGGCCGCCGACCGCTGGAGCAGGGTGGTCGCGGCGGTGCTCCAGTCGTCGGCGATCGACCAGCCGACGGCCAGGTCGAGGGCACGAGGGGAAGGCAGGCGGCGGCCGAGCCCGAGCCGTCCGAGGAGGCCGAAGGGGCCGGAGAGCACGCGCGCCGCGCCGAGGAGCACGTGGTCCTCCGGACCGGGCTCCGGGAGGCGCCGGTCGGTGACCGCGCGCCAGGCCCGGGCGAACTCGGCGCTCCGCTCCAGCGCGTCGCACACTCCCGCGACCACGGGGTCGATCAGCGGGGCGGGATCGGCCCCGTTCTCGACCATCGCGCCGCCCATGACGGCCAGTCGCGCGCCGAGCCCGGGACTCAGCCGGCCGAACAGGTCGCACAGGCGGACGAGGACGGCGTCCGCGGTGGCCGGGTCGCAGTCCTCGGTGCCCTGCCACAGCTCCTGTAGGGTCGCCAGGAAAGCGGGAGGGTCCTGGGCCTCCGCGGCGCGGTGGAGGTCGTCGCACTGTCGGTCGATCACCCGGTCGAGCACCGCATGATGCTACGACAAGGGGACGATCATCGCTCGGCGAGCGCGGGGGAGAGCGGCTCCTCCGGCGAAGGCAGAGGCGCAGGCGCGCGCGACGACGACGGCGGTGCTACAAGGGTGTCCGGTGCGACGGGGGCGCCCGACATGACGGCGGGAGCGCGGTCCCGGCGACCGGCGCGGCCCGCGAGACGGCCCGCGAGACGGCAGGCGAGACAGTCGCCGTGGCCCTTCATCGGGTCCCTCGTCCGCCAGTCCCACTGCTCCGGAGGCCGGGGGCCGCTGGGCTTGCCCCAGCCCGCAACGTGCAGCGCCCAGGTGACCAGGCCGCCCAGGGCGATCACGCCGATGCCGAGCCAGACGCCGAGGGGCGAGGCGGCGCACACCCCCGCCCCCGTCGTCGCGCAGCCGCACAGCACGACGACGCAGCCGGTCCAGCCCGCGACCGTGTGCCCCAGATCGACGTCGTCGTGGATCGCACTCATGATTCTCCTTGACTGCGAGATGCTTATCTCACGAACTAAACATCTTAGATACTAAGGAGATTGGGGATGGACGGCAAGCCGCGTCCGGAGGCGACGCCCGAGCAGGCCCTGGCCGGCATGGATCAGCTGATCGCACTCAGCCTGGTCGGGCAGCACGACATCGCCCGGCGGCTCGGACTGAACGTCACCGATGTCACCTGCCTGGGCTTCATCCTGGCGGCGGGGGACGACCCGATCAGCGCGGGCGCGCTCGCCGAGCAGGCCGGCCTGACCACGGGCGCGGTGACCGGGGTGCTGAACCGCCTCGAACGGGCCGGGTACGCGCACCGGCAACCCGACCCCGCCGACCGCCGCCGCGTGCGCGTCGTCGCCGACGAGGCCGCGGTCACCACCGCGGCGGCCGTCTACGAGCCGTTCTACCGGCGGTTGAACGACCTGTTCGCCGACTACACGCCCGCGGAGGTCGCCGTGCTGTCCGACTGGTTCACCCGCGCCGGCGACCTCATGCGGGCCTACTTGGAGGAGATCCGCCACGACCAGCTCGCCGCCATGCCCCGCGCCCGGCGCACGCGGAGCCGTTGAACCGGGCCCTCGCGCGCGGTCTCAGGAGACGCGCCCGACCATGCCGTTCACCGTGTCCACCGCGGACGTCCATGCGGGTGCCGTCGCGGCGGCCGCGGGCCGCCCTCGGCCGCCGCGGCGGCCCGCCGGCCACGAGTCGTGGGCTCCTGCTCGGGCGTCTCCGGCCGGGAGCCCGAAGCAGGCGGGCTCAGAGCTTGCGGACCTGCCACGCCTCCTCCGCCGCCGCCAGCACACCGTCCAGCGAGGCCCCGCCGCCCGCCGCGACGACCGCGGAGATGGCGCCCTCCACGAACGGCACGTCGGCGACCACGACGTCACCCGGGGACTCCAGCAGCCGGGCGGTGAGCACCGAGCTGCCGAGGTCGGGGATCAGCACGACGCCGTCCCCCCGGTCCACCTCCTCGATGGCGGCGGTCACCCGGTCGGGACTGGTGCCGAGGCCGCCGTCCTCGGTGCCGCCCGCCGCCGCCAGCGGCACCTGCGCGCCGCCGATCTGCCTGGCCAGCGCGGCCACCTCCTCGGCGAGGCCGCTGCTGTGTGAGATGAGTACGATGCCGACCATTCGCCGTCCCCGAGACGTGTTCGCCACCTCCGTCATCGGGAGGCGGCGGCCCTGAGGGCGCCGAACAGGAGAGCCGTCGAGGCCGCGCCCGGGTCCTCGTGCCCGATGCTGCGCGGCCCCAGATAGCTGGCCCGCCCCTTGCGCGCCTGCAACGGAATCGTCGCCTCGGCCCCCTGCTCGGCCGCGGCGGCCGTCGCCTCCAGGGCCTCCTCCGCCTTCAGCCCGTCCCGTACGGCCTGAGCCAGTGCCCTGGCGGCCGGGGCGAGGGCGTCGACCATGGTCTTGTCGCCCTCGGCGGCGGCTCCGAGGCGCCGGACGCCGGACAGGGCCGCGTCCAGCGCGGTGCTCAGCTCGGCCGGCGAGACCTCGGCGGCCTCGCCGAACGCCTTGCCCATCTCCCGGAAGGCGGTGCCGTACAGAGGGCCGGAGGCCCCGCCGACCTTGCGGATGAGCGTGGAGCCGACGAGGACGAGGAGCGCGCCCGGGGTGTGCGGGGAGGCGCCGGCCAGCGCCTCCCGCACGGCGGTGAATCCGCGGTCGAGGTTGGCGCCGTGGTCGGCGTCGCCGATCGCGGCGTCCAGCTGGGTGAGGTGGTCGCGCCGCGCCCGCACGGCGGCGGCGATCTCGTCGATCCAGGCGGCGAAGAAGTCGGTGTTCACGAGTGGACTCCAGACGTTCGGATGGCGGTCAGCGGCCCCAGCGCAGCGCCGGCGTCTCCACGGGCGCGTCCCAGAGCCGGGTGAGCTCGCCGGTCAGCGAACACGTCGTCACCGAGAAGCCCTGCATGTCGAGGCTGGTCACGTAGTTGCCGACGAGGCTGCGCGCGGCCGTCGCGCCCTTCTCCCGCAGGTACGCCTCCACCTCGGCGAAGACGATGTACAGCTCGATGAGCGGGGTCCCGCCCATGCCGTTGACCATGACGAGCGTCTCCCCGGACAGCGGGAGGTCGGCGTGGATCGCGTCCATGGCCGTACGGACGATCTCGCGGGCCTCGCCCATCGGGGCCCGGGCGCGGCCGGGCTCGCCGTGGATGCCGATGCCGAGCTCGATCTCCGCGTCGCTCAGCTCGAAGGTGGGCTTGCCCGCGGCCGGGACCGTGCAGGCGCTCAGCGCCACCCCGAAGGAGCGGCTGCGCTCGTTGACCTCCCGGGCGGCCCGCGCCACCTCGGCGAGGGGCGCACCGGTCTCGGCCAGCGCTCCGGCGATCTTCTCCACGAACAGCGTGGCCCCGGTGCCCCGGCGGCCGGCCGTGAACAGCGAGTCCTGCACGGCCACGTCGTCGTCGACGAGCACGGTCGCCACCTCGACGCCCTCGTCGCCGCCGAGTTCGGCGGCCATCTCGAAGTTCAGCACGTCTCCGGTGTAGTTCTTCACGATGTGCAGCACGCCGGCGCCGCCGTCGACGCCCTTGGTGGCCTCGATGATCTGGTCGGGCACGGGGGAGGTGAAGACCTCTCCGGGGCAGGCGGCGTCGAGCATGCCGTACCCGACGAACCCGCCGTGCAGCGGTTCGTGGCCCGAACCCCCGCCGGAGACCAGGCCGACCTTGCCCGGGGTGGGGGCGCCCGCGCGGAAGACGATCCTGTTCTCGAGGTCCACGCGGAGTGCGGGGTGCGCCGCGGCGATGCCGCGCAGCGCGTCGGTGACGATGGAGTCGGCGCCGTTGATGAGCTTCTTCACGATGCGGTCCCTACTGCCGTTGTCGTGCTCTCCAGCTTGCCCTTTCCTCGCGAAGCCGCAAGCGCCGCGCGGGCGGGTGCCCGGGCTTGGGACGGATCGCGCCGGGCCCGGCTCAGCGCGTACGGGCGCGGAGCCCTCTGGCCATCCGGCGATATCCGCCCCTGGCCCGTACGGCGAGGTGCGCGCCGAGGGCGAGGGCGAGCGGGCACGAGACGATCGCCAGCACCACGGCCGTGCCGTAGTCGTCGGGCCATCCCGCGCTCCAGCCCAGGAAGGGCAGGTAGATCGCCGCGAAGGTCAGCGGTGCGGCGACGATCACGCTCAGCCCCCGCAGGGCGGCGTGCACGCCGATGCCGACCAGCGCGGCGCAGGCGCCCGCCGCGAGGAAGAGCCCGAAGGCGGCGTAGGGCAGCCCGAAGATGCCGGGAGGACCCTTCACCATGAGGTAGACGCCGGCCCAGGCGAGGAGCCCGAGGACGGTGAACCCGATGGGCGCCCGCCGCCACAGTCCGGCGGACGCCAGGGCGGCCAGCAGCACTGTGAACGCGATGAGGACGGCCGTCCCGGTCTCCCCCTGGATGTGCTTCCCGGGGCCGGACAGCGGCTCGGCCGCCTGCTCGGCCAGGCCGTCCCGCCCGTCGAAGCCGAGCCGGTGCCATCGCCCCGCTGCGTCGCGCAGCGCCACACCCTCGCTGCCGTTCGCCACGGCGACGAGGTGCCCCCCGGGCACGGGCAGGATCGCCAGGGCCACGGACGCGGCGGGGTCGACGCCGCCGTACAGGTAGTCGTACTTGTGGCCGCGGTCGAGGAAGAGCTGCCGGCCCGGCGAGACCGCCCAGGACGGCGACCAGGTGATGCCCGCGTCGTCGGACTGCTCGACCGCGAGCCGGTCCGGGACGACGCGGTAACAGCGCGACGGCCGGTCGGGCACGCACGCGACGGTGCGCGGCGTTCCCCTGGCGGAGGTGTCCCAGCGGTGCCATGTGCGGCCCTGGTCGCTCGTCGCCAGGCCCTTGCCCTCGATGAACCTGGTGCGAGCCGAATAGACGACGATGACGGCGTCGTGGGCCTCCACGTGCAGCGCGGACGGCCCGGGGTCGGCCGCGCTCGTGGCCGTGACCGCGAGGACGGCCGCGGGCAGGGCGACCAGCAGCCGGGCCCGGCGCACGGCACGCCGGACGCGGGCGGCGGTCTCCACGGCGCGCAGCCGGACCAGCCAGGCGAGGCCGAGGGCGGGCAGGGCGAGCAGGTCGGAGGGGTCCGCGACGACGCGGGCGGAGGGGGTGAACAGCGCCCAGACGTCCGCGGCCGCATGGGCCCCCGCCGCCGTGGTCTTCACGACCGTGAAGAGCACGGCGGTCAGCAGGATCGCGGCCAGGGCGGTCCGCCTGTCCGCCTCGCCGGGCGCGCCGGCGCCGCTCCGTGAGGCGCCGCCCCCAGCGGCGGCGACGGGGCGCCGGACGGCGAGGGTCGCGGCGAGCGCGAGCAGCGGCGGGGCGACCAGCATGCCCGCGACGTCGCTCAGCTTGCCGGTGACCACGCCCGGCCACAGGCGCTTGAGCAGGTGGTCGTTGACGAGGAGCACGGCGATCGCGGCGAGTGTCGCGGGATGCCCGAGCCACGCCCCGGCTGTCGTGCGGGTCCGATCGGCCGCCCCCGCCATCCGCGTCCTCCCGCGTGAATCGATGATCAGGTCCCCTGTGCGGTTCATCGCGCGGGCGGGCGCGGGCGTTGCATGTCTCCGGGATATGGCGTTCGGGGGCGGAGGTGTAGGAGTATCGCAGGGGTGTCCTGACTGTTGGGAGGCGCAGTGTCGGTGTTGCGGGATTTGGTGGACGGCATCCGGAGCGGGGGGATCGAGGTGCTCGACCTCACCGCGCCGCTGAGCGACAAGACACCGATCCTGTCGCTGCCGGAGCCGTTCGGGCAGACGGTGCCGTTCTCGCTGCAGGAGATCAGCCGGTACGACGACCGCGGCCCCGGCTGGTACTGGAACAACTTCACCACGGGCGAGCACACCGGCACGCACTTCGACGCCCCCAACCACTGGGTGACCGGGCGCGACGGCGAGGACGTGTCGCAGGTGGCCCCCGCCAAGCTGATCGCCCCCGCCGTGGTGCTCGACTTCAGCGCCGAGTCGGCCGCCGACCCCGACTTCCTGCTGGAGATCGACCACGTGAAGGCGTGGGAGGCCGAGCACGGGCCGCTGCCGGACGGCGGCTGGCTGCTGTACCGCACGGGCTGGGACGTGCGCGCCCACGACCAGGCGGAGTTCCTCAACGCCGACGAGACGGGGCCGCACACGCCCGGCATGTCGCCCGCCTGCGCCCGCTTCCTGGCCGAGGAGACGCCGATCGCGGGCATCGGCGTGGAGACCGTGGGCACCGACGCGGGCGCCGCCCACTCCTTCGACCCCGCGTTCCCGTGCCACTCGTACCTGCTCGGCGCGGGGAAGTACGGCCTGACGCAGCTGCGCAACCTCGACCGGCTCCCGGTGACGGGCGCGGTCGTGGTCGCCGGGCCGCTGCCGATCGTCGGCGGCTCCGGCAGCCCGGTGCGCGTGCTCGCGCTGGTGGAGCGGTGAACGTCGCGGAGGCCGTCGGCGCGGCCCTCGCCGCCCTCGGCGTACGGGCGGCCTTCGGCGTCGTCGGCAGCGGCAACTTCCACGTCACCAACGCCCTCGTCGAGCACGGCGTGCGCTACGTCGCGGCGCGGCACGAGGGCGGGGCCGCCACGATGGCCGACGCCTACGCCCGGATGAGCGGCACGGTCGCCGTGCTCACCGTCCACCAGGGACCCGGCCTCACCAACGCGCTGACCGGCGTCACCGAGGCGGCCAAGAGCCGCACTCCGCTGCTGGTGCTCGCCCCGGAGGTCACCTCGCCCACCTCCAACTTCCGCGTCGACCAGACCGCCCTCGCCGAGGCGGTGGGCGCGCACTGCGCCCGGGTCGGGTCGGCGGAGACGGTCGTGGACGACACCGTGATGGCCTTCCTCGCCGCCCTGCTCGGGCGCCGGACCGTGGTGCTCAACCTGCCCTTGGACGTGCAGGCCGAGACGCTGCCCGAGGAGGCCGCCGCGGCCGTGCGCGAACTGCTGGCCGGACGCGGGCACCGCGACGTGGCGAGCCGCGTGCCTGCGGCGTGGGGGCTGACGTTCCCCGTCGATTCGGGGGACGAGGAGGAGCCGGAGGGGCTTCCCGCGGAGCCGTCCGACACGTTGACACGGTTCACGCGGCTGCTGGCGGAGGCGCGGCGCCCGGTCTTCGTGGCCGGCCGGGGAGCCCGGGGCGCGCGGCGCGAACTGGAGGCGCTCGGCGAGCGGGTGGGGGCGCTGTTCGCCACATCGGCCGTCGCCAAGGGCAACTTCCACGGCAGTCCCTGGGACCTCGACGTGAGCGGCGGGTTCGCCACCCCGCTCGCGGCCGAGCTGATCCGCGACGCCGACCTCGTCGTGGGCTGGGGCTGTTCGTTCACCATGTGGACCACCCGGCACGGCGCGCTGATCGGCCCGCAGAGCAGGGTCGTCCAGGTGGACCTCGACCCCGACGCGCTGGGCGTGCACCGCGAGATCGACCTCGGCGTGGTCGGCGACGTACGCGAGACCGCGCGGGCCGTCGCCGCCCTGCTCGGTGAGGGCGGGGCCGACGGCGAGGCGGGCAGGCGCGGCTACCGCGCCCCGGAGATCGCCGAGCGCATCGCCCGCGAGGGGCGCTGGCGCGACGTGCCGTACGAGGACCTGAGCGCCGGGGGACGCATCGACCCCCGCACGCTGACCATCGGGCTCGACGACCTGCTCCCGCAGGAGCGGCTGGTCGCCGTGGACTCCGGCAACTTCATGGGATATCCGTCGATGTTCCTCACGGTCCCGGACGGCGGCGCGTTCTGCTTCACCCAGGCGTTCCAGTCGATCGGGCTGGGCCTGGCAACCGCGATCGGCGCGGCCGTCGCGCGGCCCGACCGGCTGGCGGTCGCCGCGCTCGGCGACGGCGGGGCCCTGATGGGCGTCGCCGAGCTGGAGACGGTCGTACGGCTCGGCCTGCCCATGGTGGTCGTGGTCTACGACGACGACGGGTACGGCGCGGAGGTCCACCACTTCGGCCCCGGCGGGTTCCCGCTCGGCACGGTCACCTTCCCGCCCGCCGACATCGCGGCGATCGCCCGGGGCTTCGGCTTCGAGGCGGTGACCGTACGGGCGGAGGAGGACCTGTCCGGCGTCGCCGAGTGGCTGAAGGGGCCGCGCGACAAGCCCCTGCTCGTCCATGCGAAGGTCACCGCCGACCGCCCGTCGTGGTGGCTGGAGGAGGCGTTCCGCGGGCACTGACGGCCCGGTTTACGCGAAGAGGACCTTCGGCCCCGGTTAGGTTACGGGTGAGTAGGTTACGGTTTCAGCATGGCTGAGATCGTGTACCCGCCGGTCCTGAGGACCGCGCTGACCGCCTTCAAACTGCTCGACCTGAGGTTCCACCTGGAGGGCACGGAGCGGATACCCCGCAGCGGCGGCGCGGTCCTGGTGAGCAACCATGTCAGCTACCTCGACTTCATCTTCGCCGGCTTCGCCGCCCACCCCGCCGGGCGGCTGGTCCGGTTCATGGCGAAGAAGGAGGTCTTCGACCACCCCGTGTCGGGCCCGCTGATGCGCGGCATGCACCACATCCCGGTGGACCGGTCGGCCGGGGCGGGCGCCTACGACGCCGCCGTACGGGCCCTCAAGGACGGCGAGATCGTCGGCAACTTCGCCGAGGCGACGATCAGCAGGTCGTTCACGATCAAGGAGATCAAGAACGGCCCGATCCGGATGGCGGCCGAGGCCGGGGTGCCCGTGATCCCGGTCGCCCTGTGGGGCGGCCAGCGGCTGTGGACCAAGGGCCGCCCCCGCAAGCTGCTCCAGCGGCACGTCCCGATCACGATCCTGGTCGGCGAGCCCATGCACCCGATGCCGGGCGACGACATCGCCGCACTCACCGACGACCTGCGGCGGCGGATGGCGGACCTGCTCGACGAGGCCCAGCGAACCTACCCCGACCAGCCGCGGGGCGTGTGGTGGCAGCCCGCCCACCTCGGCGGCACGGCGCCCACCCCCGAGGAGGCCGCCGCCCTCGACGCCGCCGCCCGGCCGCGCCGCACGTAACCGCCCGGCCGCACGTCACGCGGCAGGGCCTCGCGGAGGAACTCGGTGATCTCCGTCCGCGCGGCCTTGGCGTGCGGCACCACGCCCGGCAGGCTGAGGAACGCGTGCGTGGCTTTGGGGTATTCGGTCAGCCGCGCGGGCGTCTCGGCCGCCCGCAGCCGCGCGGCACAACAGCGGCCCCGGTCGGCCACCGGGCCGACGGTCGGCACCACCACGAGCGCCGGGACCAGGCCGCTCAGGTCGCCGGCGTGCAGCGGCGACACCGCACGAGGGTCGGTTTCCGGCGGCACGGCGAGCCGCCGGAACAGCCGGATCTGCGGCATGGTGAAGCCGGGGCTGTCGGCGTGCTCCCTCATCGAGGGATGCTCGAACCCCGCCGGGGTCAGGTGGACGGCGGGATTGACCAGCACCTGCGCCCGCAGGACCGGCCCTGACCGTCCGGCCCGGATCGCGGCCAGGGCGGTGACGAGCGCGCCGGTGTTCTCGCCGACGACCGCGATACGCGCCGGGTCGACTCCCCACCGCGCGGCGTGCGCCACCACGTGCCGGAGCACGTCCCAGCCGTCGTTCACGGCCGCCGGCAGCGGGGTCCGCTCGTCGAGGAGGCGGTGCTCGACCGAGACGACGACTGCGGGCAGCCTCGCGGCGAGGTGACTGTTCACCCAGTCGCTCTGCACGGCCGTGCCCACGAAGCCGCCGCCGTGCACCTGCAGCATGAGCGGCAGGGCGGTCGGGTGCGTCGCGGCGACTGCCTGTGACCATTGAACGCCACCTCGGCGACGGTGACCGCTACATCGAAATCGCCGCCCTCAACACCGGTCGCGTCATGACCGACGGCGCCCGGTTTACCCAGCCGGATGTGATCCGTCCCGGCTGCATGCTGCGCATGCCGGCCGCCTCGACCGACCTCGACCGGCCACAACCCCCCCATCACCGATCGCCACCCCGGCCACCCGGCCAGCAGGACGATGGCCGTCCGGTCACCCATGTGGCGTCAGGCCCTGAGACGCAGGAGCTTGGAAACCCGGTCCATGACTGCCAGCGCCGTCTCACGCCTGTACGCCTTCCCGTGACCAAAGAAGAACAAGAGGGAGCCGAAAAGACCCTCAGTCACCGTGAACCCGTCGCACTCCGCGGAGCAAGATATGCATGAACCATACTTACGACTCCGGAGCGCCGGGAGTCGTACGACCGGGCGCGGTCGTGCAACAGGTAGTCGAGCAGGTCGGCCGCCTACTCGTCGGGGTCAGCGATCTCGATGACGTGCAGCGGGTTGTCCAGAGCGCGGGACGGCTGCTGCCATTTGCCGCCGCGCAGAGTGAGGATCGGGCAGACCGATACGTCCGCGATGGCGGCGGCGTGAGCGTCGTAGATGTCGAGTCCGGTGACGGCCATCGTGTCGACGAGCTTGACGGATTGGGCGATGCCGTCGAGCGGGGCGACGATGGCGTGCTCGAACGCGGCCAGACCGGCGAGCAGTGCCTGAGCGTCCGGCGTGCCGCGGCCGTCGAGGAGCGCCCCGGCGGCTGACAGCGCGGGGACGATGAGCGGTTGCCTTGCTCGGTCGAAGTCCTGCAGGAGGCCGATCAAGTCGGCGTCCCCGCGGGCGACGTCGGCCAGCACGCTCGTGTCGAGGATGTACGGCGTGGGTGTGAAGTCACTCATCCAGCGCCGCCGGGAACCCGTGCTCGGCGAGCTGGCGGTTCACGTGCCGCATCATGCGGGCAACCCGGGCGGGGTCGGCCTGCCGGGCGCGTTCGCGCAGCAGGGCAAGCGCACGCTGGTCGGTGATGCGCTTTTCCGCGATGGCCTCGTTGAAGACGGCGGCCACGCTGGTGGCTTTGCCGGTCGCCACGAGGTGCTCGGCGTATTCAAGGACGTCGGGGTCCACGGTGATGGTGATCCGCGCCTTCCTGTCTCCGCTCATACCCCGAATCATACTCACGCTCGTGTGAGCCGAGGCGTGATGGAGCGACTCCCAGTTTCGGCCCCATTGGGGGCAGTGCGTGCCGTACAGAGAGCTCGGTCTTTGTAGCCCATAGGCAACTCGCGCTATTCCTGGGCGGCGTACAACTCTGCGAGACCCCGCCTGAGGTTCCCGACGACGGCAGCGGACGGATAGGCACGCTTGAGCTTCTTCTGCAGGTCTCTTGCGCGGGTGACGATCGCGGCGGCGTAGCGGGTGGCGGTCAGCGCGGTGAGGCCTTCGGCCACGGACCGGTCGGGGTCGCCGAGCCGGGCGCAGGCGACGGCCAGGTCGATCCGGGTGATCGCCTGCCGCGTGGGGGACGACCAGGGTGGGGCCTGCTGGTAGACGGTTACGGCTTCCTGCGCGGTTCGGCGGGCCTGCTCGTGCTGGTCGAGGGACAAGTATGCGGTGGCGGATATCGACAGGACGCGGGCGGCATCGCAGGTGAACAGGCCGGCGGCGTGGACGGGTTCCCGTTCGGCCTGCTTGAGGAGGACCTGCAGTATCTCGGTGGCGGCGTCGGCGTGGCCGAGCCTGGCGTGGACGCGGGCGAGTTGTCCGGTGAGCCGCACGTGCGCTGTGGGTGCAGGTGGGGGCGGTGGCGGCGCCGCGTTCGGCGGCGCGGAGCGCTTCGTCGGGGCGGCCGTTGTAGAACCAGACGGTCGCGGCCATGTCGTGCGCCCAGGCGGTCAGCTCGTCGTGGTCGGCTTGGTCCGCGTGGTGCAGCGCGTCGGCCGCGTACGCCAGCGCTGCGCGGTTGTCGCCCTGGTCGTGGGCGGACCAGGCGAGGATCATCGACAGCCAGGCGGCGGCGACATACAGCTCGCGGCGCTGGCGGAGCGTGGTGCGGAGCTGGAGTAGTTCGGCGACGCGGTGGCGGTCGGTGAGCACGGCCTGCCACAGGTCGCCGGCGGGGTAGCGGGCGTACTGGTGACCGTAATTCAGGATGACCTGCCGCAGGCCGTCGAGCGTGGATGGGCCGACGTCGGTGGTTTCGCTGATCTGGGTCAGCCCGCGGGCGATCCGCTCGGCGTCCGAGGCTCGCCCGAGGGTTGGTGCGACGAGCGCTGCGGTGCCTAGCGTGCGTAGGGCGTCTCGGCGGTTCGTGCTGCCACCTTGTTGGGGGGTGTAGTCGCTGGCGAATCCGAGCCGTACGGGGTCGGTGGCGAACAGGCGGGCGAGCCGGTCCTGGTAGTCGTCGTCCGGGCGGACGCTCTGGGACTCCCAGCGCCGCCAGGTGCGGGCGTCGATGCCGCGATCGCGCAGGCCTACCGCTCGGGCTGTTCGTACAAGTTCGGCCACCGCCTGCGCAACGGTCCAGCCGGCGGCCAGCCGCAGGGACTTGAGCGGAGAGTGCCCGCAGCAGGCGCGGATCTGCTCGGCGCCGTCGTGCTGGACGACGGCGCGGGTTCGCACCTGCTGGGCGCATTGCACGTCGTGTGGTGTCCGGCTGTCGGAGGTCTCCACCGAGGCCTTCCCACGTTGCTGGGGCTGGGTACGAGGCTGTGCCCCACGCTCTCCCGGCCGGGCGACGGGCAAGAGGGCACGCGGTGCCCGGGCGAGGAGGCGGGGTGTGTCCGCCCGCGGGGCGTCACCCGCCATCTACCAGCACTCATGCACGCACAGTTGGGCCGTTCCAATGTGCCCGTGCCCCTGCTGGTGTCCGCGCTTCGGTCACCACTACGGGGACGCGTCTTCCCTTCTTCCGTCTCACCGCGACGGACGCCATAACGCCGGGCCCCGGCCAGCAACTGGTGCCGCTCGCGCTCAAGCCGGGTCAGCTTCCGGCCCGGGGGCTTCGTGCCGGCGACCCCGTCCTGGTCGCCGCCGAGCTGACCGACCCCGGCCAGGAGACCAGGGCTGCGGCGAAGGACCTGCCCGCCGTCGTCGACCGGGTGGGGGAGGCCGACCCCGACGGTGTGCGGGTCGTCGACCTGCTGGTCGGCCCCGGAGCGGGCGGCTTCATCGCGCGGGAGGCCATGGGCGGGCACATCGCCCTCATCCTCACCTCCCGGAGAGACACGCCGTGATCGGGCGAGGTTTCTCCGTGTGGTGGTCGCGATCCTGCCGGTATGGCTCGCGCCGACCGGCCGCAGGGGTTCTGGTGTTCGCCGTGCCGCTGTCGTCCTGGGTGGGGGTGGGCGGATGGCGCTGATCGCGGTGGCGTCTCCCGGCGGGGCGCCCGGGGTCACCACGGTGTGCCTGGCCGCCGCGTTCACCTGGCCCAAGCCGGTGTTGCTCGCCGATTGCGACCCCTCCGGTGGCGGCGTGCTGCCGGGCTACTTCGTAGGGCGGCAGCCGTACCGGACCGGGGTGGCCGAGGTGGCCATGACGGCGGCGCGTGACCTGGAGGCCACGCGGGCGCAGCTGGCCGAGGAGGCCGTCGCGCTCGACGGGGACGCCCGGCGCAGGCTGCTGCTGCCCGGGGTGGCAGACCCCCGCCAGGCCCTGCAGATCAAGGGCTCCTGGCCGCAGATCGCCCAGGTCCTGACCACCGCCGGGCGGGATGTCATCGCGGACGTGGGCGCGCTTGGGGTGGAGAGCGTGCCGTACGCGATCCTCACCGCGGCCGACGCCGTGGTGCTCGTGCTGCGCCGACGGTGCGGTTCGTCGCGATGGCCGGGCCGCGGATTGAGGCGCTCAGCCGCGGTGTCGCCTGTTTTGGTGAGTCTCACCTGATGTCCGGGTCGATTTCGGCTACCGTTCTACGAGTCCGTCTTCGGCCTGACCGTCGTCAGCCGCGAGGTCAACGAGGAGCAGGGCGTCCGGGAAACCAAGGCGGCGACGGCGGCCATGCCCGCCGCGAGCGGCCGGGCCGCTGCCGTGGACTTCATGCCAGGCATCGTGGCGGGCCGGCATGCGTTCCACGCGATCGTGAGCCACGGCGGATCGAGGCGCACGTCCGACGACGGACGCTGGACCTCGGCTGGAGCTGTTTCCACCATCCAGCCGAGCTGGCCCCGCTCGGGCGGACGGCTGCGCCGCAGCCGGGCGAGGAGGCCCCCGGGCACGACCAGCGCCAGCCCGGCTTCTCACGAATGCGCCGCGGGTCCAGCATGCCTACGGCGTCACCCCTGTTCCGGCCGCTGACTCTGCGCAGGCGCAGCCCGTCGCCGCACCCCGGGTTCTCGCCCGCGCGTCACCGAGGCCGCGGTGGGCGAGTGAGCACCCCGACGTGGCCGCGATGGCCCGGCTGGCCGCCAGCCCCGAGGACCTTGCGACCCTGGGCGTCTGCTGCACCACCGGCTCCCTGCGCCGTGCCGTCGGCCTTCTCCGCCTCCACCACAGCAGGGTCGCCCGGCGCCTCGGCCGGATCGGGCGGACCCTCGGCATCGACCTCACCGAACCGGCCGGGCTGACCCGGGCCGGGATCGCCCTCACCACCTGGCGGCTGCTGACCGGCTGAGCCCGTTCCGCCTCGCCGGGCCGAACCCGCGAGACCGCCGCGAGCAGTGGCCGTGCCGTCTGTCCGCTTCCGCAACACGGCCGTTACGCCGGAGGGTTGACCACGGGTCAGGGGACGGGGATAACTGACGCGGGGGCCGCAATCCGTAGGTTGGAGCCGTGGATGAGCATCGTGCCCTCGCCCCCGCTGGTCGGACGCGCCGCTGAACTGCGGACCCTCATCGACGCGGTGACCCGGCCGCCCGCGGTCGTGCTGGTGGAGGGCGAGGCGGGCATCGGCAAGACCCGGCTCGTCCGCGCCGCGCTCGACCGCCTGCCGTCCGGCGACCGGGCCGTCCTGCTCGGCTACTGCCACCAGATCCGCGAGCCGTTCCCGTACGGGCCGGTCTTCGAGGCGCTGCGGGACATCAGGGGACGGCTCCCGGCGGCGCACCGGCTCAACCCGGTCACCGGTGCGCTCCGCGGCTACCTCCCCGAGCTGGCCGGCGCGCTGCCGCCGCCGCCCCAGCCGCTGGACGACCCGCGGGCCGAGCGCCACCGGGTGTTCCGCGCCATACGCGCCCTGCTGGCGGCCGTCGGACCGGCCGTGCTCGTCGTCGAGGACCTGCACTGGGCCGACGACGGCACGCTCGACCTGCTGCGCTTCCTGGCCGGTCAGCCGCCGCAGGGGCTGGCGGTGGTCGCGACCTGCCGGCGGGACGGCACGGCCGGGCCGCCGCTCGGCCGGGCCTACCGGCACCAGCCGGACACGGCCAACGTCGTCGTACGGCTGGCGCCGCTGGACGTGCCGGCTGTGGCCAGCCTGGCCGGCGCGCTGCTGGAGCGGTCCGACCTGGCTCCCGGGTTCGTCGCGCGGCTGCACGAGCGCACGGCGGGCATCCCGTTCGTGGTGGAGGAACTCGTCCGGTCGCTGCCCGCCGGTCTTCCCGGCGCGGACGATCCGGACTCGCTCGACCGCGCCGTCGACCGCGCCGGCGTCCCGCTGCTGCTGCGCGAGGCGATGGCCGAGCGGATGGCGGGACTGTCCCCGGCGGCGGCGCGCGCGGTCCGGGCGGCGGCGGTGCTGCGGCTGCCCGCGGACGAGGAGACGATCACCGCGGTCGCCGGGGGCACCTCCGGGCCGGGCTCCGCCGGGCCGGGCAGCCTCGGGCCGGGCTCCGCCGGCTTGGCCGAGGCGCTGCGCGCCGGGGTCCTGCACGAACATCCCGGCGGCCGGTACGGCTTCCGCCACGCGCTGGCCCAGCAGGCCGTCTACGACGCCGTCCCCGGCCCGGAACGCCGGTCGGCGCACGTCAGAGCGATGGCCGCGCTCGCCGCCACGGACGCGCCGCCGCTGGTGCAGCTGGCCTTCCACGCCCGGCGGGCCGGGGACACCGGCGCCTGGGTGCGTCACGGGACCGCCGCCGCCCGGCAGGCCGCCGCGCTGGGCGACACCGCGCTGGCCGTCGAGGTGATCGAGGGCATGCTCGACGACCCCGATCTCCCGGCCGCCGGCCGGGGCCCGTTGGTGCTGATGCTGAGCCGCCTGGCGGCGACGGGCCTGTCGCACCAGCGGGTGGTGCGGCTGCTGCGCCAGGTGCTCCGGGGTGACTTCCTCTCCCGGGACGTGCGCGGCGAGGTGCGGCTCAACCTCGGCGTCGTCCTGTCGAACCAGGCGGGCGACGCCGCCGCGGGGCGCCCGGAGATCCTGGCCGCCCTGGCCGAGCTGAGCGACCGGCCGACGCTGGCCGCCCGCGGCTGGGCCAGCATCGCGATGCCCGAATGGGGCACCGAGTCGCTGGCGGAGCACGCGGAGTGGATGGCCCGCGCCGAGGCGCTCGTCGCCACCGCCGACAACCCGGAGCTGTCGGCCGCGGTCCTGGCCAACCGGGCCTCCTTCGAGATGACGACCGGTTCTCCCGGCGCGTTCGACGTCGCCGCCCGGCTTCCGGTCGCCGATCCGCGTCCGGCGGTCCGGCGGGAGGTCGCCCGGGCGTACTGCAACCTCCACGACTCGGCGACCACCGTGGGGCTCTACGCGGCGGCCGAGCGGTTCGCCCGGGAGGGCCGGCGGCTCGCCCTGGAGACCGGCGCGCAGTATCCCGCCTTCCTCCTCGACGCCTCCGTCATCCGCAGGGAGTGGCTCACCGGGCGGTGGGACGGGCTCCGCGACCGGGCGGCGTCCCTGGGGGAGTCGGCCACCGAGACGCCGCTGATCGCGGTGGACCTCTGGCTGGTGCTCGGATCGCTGGCCCTGGCGAGGGGCGAATGGGAGGAGGCGGTCAGGCAGCTCCACCGCGCCGGGCTGGACGCCCCTGACGCCCGCAACGTCCCGGTCGTGACGGCCGCCGCCGGAGTGCTCGTGGACCTGCATCTCGCCCGCGGGGCGGTGGACGAGGCGGCCGCGGAGGCCGGGCGGGCGGTCACCCGGCTGCGCCGCAAGGGCGTGTGGGTGTGGGGGGCGAGCCTGGTCCCGTCCGCCGCCGCCGCGTTCGCCCGGGCCGGGCGGGCGGGGACGGCGGCCGAACTGGTGGACGAGTACGCCGCCGGCATCGTGGACCGGGTGGCGCCCGCGGCGCACGCCGCGCTGCACGCCGCCCGGGGCGCGCTCGCCGCCGCCGGACTGCGGCACGCCGACGCCGCCGCCTGCTTCGCCCGGGCCCGCGAGGCGTACGCCGCACTGCCCCAGCCGTACGCGGCGGCGCGGGCGGCCGAGGGCGAGGCGCGGGCCGGGCTCGCGCTCGGGGACGGGGCCGCGGCGGCGGGCTTCCGGGAGGCCGCACAGTGGTACGGCCGGCTCGGCGCCACCCACGACGCCGCCCGGTGCCGGCGGGCCCTGCGCGACATCGGGGTGGACGTCCCGCTGCCGCGCGGCGGGCGCCGGGGCGCCGGCGCGCTGTCGCAGCGGGAGCGGGAGGTGGCCCGGCTCGTCGCGCTCGGCCGGACCAACCGGGAGATCGCCGACGTGCTCTTCCTGTCCACACGCACGGTCGAGACCCACGTCGCCACCGTGCTGCGCAAGCTCGGCGTCCGGTCGCGGACGCAGATCGCGCCGCCCTCCTGACCGGCCCCGGACGCGGAGACCCCCGGGACCGCGTGGTCCCGGGGGCGGGCCGCCCTCGCTCAGAGCGTGATGCTCCAGGAGTCGAGGTAGCCGGTGTCGTAGGTGTACTGGTCACGGACCTCGAGGGTCCAGGTGCCCGCCGCCGTCTGGGTGACCGGGACGGAGTAGGCCCGGGTGCCGAACGACGTGCAGCTCAGGCCGCCGCTGGACTTGACCGTGTAGTAGGTGCCGTTCGGGCCCCTGAGCCTGATCCGCAGGTCCTCGGCGCAGGTGTGCGAGATCGTGATGCTCAGCTGCACCGGGGAGACCGCCGTCCCCGTGGCGGTCGAGGTGATCGGGCTGTTGATCGTGGTCAGGTCGCTGATCGTGTAGTTGGTGCCGTTGGTGAACGTGCGCCCGCCGGAGGTACCCGACACCGTCAGCGTGTACGCCGCGGTGTGGCTGCCCGACGACCCGCTGCCCGTGACGGTGACGGTGTAGGTGCCGGCCGGGGTCGAGGCGCTGGTGGAGACGGTCAGCGTGGAGGACCCGCCCGAGCTCACCGACGACGGGCTGAAGCTCGCGGTGGTCCCCGACGGAAGCCCGGAGGCGCTGAGGCTCACCGTCTGCGCGCTGCCCGAGGTGGTGGCCGTGGCGACCGTGGCGGTCGCCGACTGGCCGGGCGTCACCGTGCCCGCGGTGGGGCTGAGCGCCAGGGAGAAGTCGCTGCCGGAGGAGCTGCAGCTCGGCTCGCCCGACTGCGCCGGCACGCCGGCGGCGAGCCACGCCGCCTTGGTGGCCGCGCACTCGGCGCTGCTCGCGCCGTACAGCTCGACCGCCGCCGCCAGGGACGCGGTCCTGACGTTGACGTACTTCCAGGTCGAGGTCTTGCGCATCAGCGCGCCCATGTAGATCTTGCCGGCCTTCTGGATGCCGATGCCGGTCACCGAGGAGGGGCCGCCGGAGCAGATCGGGCTGCTCGGCTTGCCGCCGCCCGGGGACGAGCCCTCGGCGAGCAGGTAGAACCAGTGGTTCAGCGGGCCGGCCGCGGAGTGGACCTCCGTACGCGGGATCGAGGAGGAGTAGCAGTTGGGGTCGCCGGCGAGGGACGGGTTGTACATGTAGCGGATCGGCCCGTCGCCGACGAGGTTGACCTCCTCGCCCACCTGGTAGTCCGGCGGGTCGTTCGGGTTGTTGGCGTACGCCTCGGTGAGCGCGCCGAAGATGTCGCCGGTGGCCTCGTTCAGGCCGCCGTTCTCGTTGCCCGAGCCGGCGGCTCCGGGAGTCGTCTGGAAGATGGCGTGACCGAACTCGTGCGCGACGACGTCGATCGGCGTGGCCTGGCGGGCGTTGTCCTGCGAGTGGCCGAAGTTGGTGTAGCTGCCGTTCCAGTAGGCGTTGACGTCGGACAGCCCGACGCGGGCGGGGAAGCCGCCGCCGCTGCCGTTGATGCCGTTGCGGCCGAGCCAGTCGCGCAGCATGTCCCACTCGCGCTGCACGCCGTAGAGCGCGTCCACGCAGGCGGTCTCCAGGTTGGTCCCGCCGCCGTTGCCCCAGGAGTCGTCGGTGCCGGTGTAGGCCGAGCCGTTCTGCCCGCCGCACCTGATGCCGCTGCGGGTGGAGTCGGTCATCGAGTACGACGTGCCGGAGCCGCTGGTGTCGATGGTGACCGTGCCGTAGTAGTAGCCGTTGCCGGTGCCGGCCTTCACCTCGTCGTAGGAGTCGGCGATCTCGCCGGTCGTCGCGTCGACGAAGACGTGCCGGATGCTCGGCTTGCCGTCGGCGATGCCGGAGACCACCGCCTCCCACGCCAGGCGGGGCTGGGCGCCCCAGGCCAGGACCACCAGGCGCGGGGCGGCGCTGTCGTCGACGCGCGACAGCACGGTCTTCGCCGTCGCCGTGGCGGTCTCGGCGGCGACCGCCGGCGAGGTCGGCACGCCCAGGGGGAGCGCGCCGGAGGCCGCCTCGGAGTCGCGTACCCGCCCATTGGAGTCGGTGACCACGACCGCGTCGCCGCCCACGATGGGCAGGCCCTTGTACGTGCGCTCATAGGTGACGTAGTACATGCCGCCGCCCGCCGTCACGGCGGTGCGCCGGTAGGTCTCGCCGGGGGACACGCGCAGGTCGTCGAAGCCGCTCGCGACGGCCTGGTCGGCCGCGGCCGCGGCCCGCTGCGCCGGATCGTCGGCGAGGGACCTCACCGCGACCTCGCTGCCCGGCGGGGGCTTCGCGGCGGCGGCGGTGGGGGGTGCCACGACGCCGGTCACGGCCAGCGCGGCGGCCGCCGCGAGCAGTGCTGTGCGCCTCATGGGCGTCTTCCTTTCTCTGCCTCCCACGCGGCGTCCCGCCTTGTGGGCGGGCGCCGGCGGTCGCGCGGCCGGGAGACGAGCCCGGGCTGCGGACACCGTGGGAACTGGGGGGGTGATGAGAGAAATGGAGGGGGATGTCCGCTGTGTGGGGTACGAGCGGACGCGTCTCTCCCATGGCGGAAAAGGCCGGGAGGATGAGAGGGGTTCTACGTCACGGGGCTCCTCGCTTCGCCGACCCGGCCGGGATAACCGGCTCGTGCGCGACGTTAGAACCATGGCCGGGACGCGAACATCCGTAGCGATATCCGTACATCTACGGAAAAGCGACTCGCATGGTGCGTATGGCGTAAGAAAGCGGCTCGACCGAATAGGCGCGCGCCCGGCGAAGGTGGCCCTAGGGAAACGTCCGTTCGGGCCACCCGGCCTGACCGGTCCACGCGTCCGTCAGATCCTGCAGGAGTTGGGGCTGCCCCACGACCACACGATCGGCGACCTCCCGTTCAGAACCTGGAGAGGGCCGTCGCGTCCTTCACACGGTGTTCTTGGCGACGATCCTGGTGGTGAAGCCGCTCTTCCAGTTCCACGCGTCGTAGGCGACGGCGCACGTCGCAGTGGGCGGCGGTGACGACGGCGGTGGGGAGGAGGGCGGCGGTGACGACGGAACACCGGGGACGGTCAGCGGCTCGGACGGCTCGCTGAGGTTCCCGGATGGGTCGTGCCTCACCACCTGCAAGGTGGAGGAGGGCTCAGACCCGATCGTCACCATCGTGCGCGGCAGGCCGCTGTAGATCGCGTACTGCCAGCCCTCCGAGGAACGGCGGAACACGTCGAATCCCCCGCCGCCCGCGGTGCTGCCGTTGTAATCGGGATTCTAGTTTCCTGCAAGCGGCCACGTTTATCACTGAGAAGCCCTGACAGGGCGCGGACCTTCGGAGTAGGAGCACATCATGAACCGCCGCTTTTCTCTGTCGGTGTCGGCCGCTGTGGCGCTTTCGACCGCCGCGCTTATGGGGCTTCCCGTCTCTACGGGTAGCGCCGCCGCCGCCACGACGTCGGCA